>PKTC01000434.1 GCA_002869305.1 Marinilabiliales bacterium | reverse complement strand
TCTTTCTTCGAGATAAATTCAGTTAAAAGATTATCCTGGTATGCATAATCGGTATTAAAAGAAATTTTTTTAGAGGGTGGAAGAAATTTATTTTCATTAACATCAAACTCTGCAGGCTCATAATCAGACACAAACCCCCCTAATCCGGGGATAACTACTCCCTGGTTTGTGAACAATAATTCTTTTATGTAATTCTTTATTTTCAATGCTTCTGTTTACTTGAAACAAATATATAGAAAATTATGAATTGACCAATATCTTGGAATGGTTGAATAATAAACATTTCATTAACTATTGCGGTGGTATTTGGTATTGAATTAGAAATTATATGCTTAATTTTACAAAAAAAGACGTTTTGAAGAATAAATTAGTTTTAGTTACAGGAGGAACGGGTTATATTGGTTCGCATACTACAGTTGAGTTAATGAACGAAGGGTATGATGTCGTTATCATTGATAATCTTTCAAATTCGGAAAAATCTGTTTTAGATGGTATAGCTGGCATTACAGGAAGAAAACCTTATTTTGAACAGTTTGATATTTGTGATAGGGAAAAACTGGAGAACTTCTTTAAGATATACAAAAGACTGGATGCAATTATTCATTTTGCAGCGTATAAAGCCGTTGGTGAATCGGTGGAAAAGCCACTAATGTATTACCAAAATAATTTAACAACATTGATGAACCTACTGCATGGAATGGTTCACTTTAACATTCCAAATTTTGTATTTTCTTCTTCAGCAACTGTTTACGGTCAGCCGGATAAATTGCCGGTTACAGAAGAGGCGCCTTTTAAACCAGCCGATTCTCCCTACGGAAATACCAAACAAATAGCTGAGGAAATTATTCGAGATACGGTAAAAGTTAATCCTCAAATAAAAGCCATTTCCTTAAGATATTTTAATCCAATAGGAGCACATCCATCGGCTCTAATTGGCGAGTTACCAAGAGGAGTTCCAAACAATCTTGTGCCATTTATTACACAAACAGCCATAGGTATTCGTGATGAATTAAAAGTGTTTGGGGATGATTATGACACCCCAGATGGAACGGCAGTACGCGATTATATCAATGTTGTCGATTTGGCAAAAGCACATGTTGTCTCAATTAAACGAATGATCGAAAAAAGGGGAAAAAGCAACCTGGAAGTTTTTAATTTAGGAACAGGAAAAGGATCGTCCGTTATGGAAATAGTAAAAGCTTTTGAAAAAGCTTCAGGAGTTAAGCTTAATTATAAGATCGTTGGCAGAAGAATAGGGGATGTTGAGTCTGTATATTCGGATACTAAATATGCAAATGATGAGTTGGGTTGGAAAGCGGAGATAGGTTTGGAGGAAACTTTGCTATCAGCATGGAATTGGGAAAAAAACGTAAGAGCAAAGAAAAAATAAAAAAAGAACTCCTGATAGCTATCGGGAGTTCTCTTTTATATCTTTTTGTATTTTAAATATTACTCCACCGTAACTGATTTTGCTAGATTTCTTGGTTGATCAACATTGCAACTTCTAAGTACAGCAATATGATATGATAACAATTGTAATGGAATTACAGTAAGTAATGCAGAAAGTTCTTCGCAGGTTTCTGGAACCTCTAAAACATGGTCTGCCATATTTTTAATAACCGTATCTCCTTCACTTACTACAGCAATCACAATGCCTTTTCTTGCTTTTACTTCTTGAATGTTGCTTACGATTTTTTCGTAAGATTTATCTTTTGTAGCCAAGACAACAATTGGCATTTTTTCATCTATCAAAGCAATCGGACCGTGTTTCATTTCCGCAGCGGGATATCCTTCAGCATGAATGTAGGAAATTTCTTTTAATTTCAGTGCACCTTCCAGAGCTACCGGGAAAAGATAACCTCTTCCTAAGTAAAGAAAATTTGAAACGGATTTGTATAAATCGCTAATTTTTAAGTACAAATCATTGTTGGTAAGAATTTTTTCGATTTTTGCAGGAATATCATGTAATTCTTGCATTAAACTAGAAAGCTTATCGTCAGAAAGCACTCCTTTTTCATAACCAACGGCCATTGCAATCATTGTAAGTACAGTAACTTGTGCAGTGAATGCCTTCGTAGAAGCTACACCAATTTCAGGTCCGGCATGTGTGTATACACCGCCATCTGTTTCTCTTGGTATACTCGATCCAACAACATTACATATACCTAAAACAATAGCGCCTGCTTGTTTAGCTAACTTTATGGCTGCAAGGGTATCAGCAGTTTCTCCACTTTGACTTATTGCTATTACAATATCATCCTTATTAATAATAGGATTTCTATATCTAAATTCCGAGGCATATTCAACTTCAACGGGAATTCTTGCCAAATCTTCAAGTAAATATTCTCCAACCAAACCAGCATGCCAGGAGGTTCCACAACCTATTATGATTATTCTTTTAGCTTCAATGATTTTAGGCATTACTTGATGTAATCAACCAAGATGAATTTCATTTTTATCAAGAGAAACCCTCCCTCTAAACGTGTCGAGGATGGATCGGGGTTGTTCAAAAATCTCTTTGAGCATAAAATGATCGAAGCCATTTTTTTCAATTTCACCAATATCTAAATCTATCTTTTGAACTTTTGGTATTAGCTGATCATTTTTTATGGTTTTTAATGTTAGCCCATCTCTCGCAAGAATAGCTACATCATCATCATTAAGATAGATAACGCTTTTCGTATGTTCCACAATTGGAGTCGCGTCAGACGCAATATAGTATTCACCCTCACCAACACCAATAACAAGTGGACTACCTTTTCTGGCAGCTATTAATTTATCCGGTTCATCCTTACAAATGATTGCCAAACCATATGCTCCTACAACTTTTGAAAGTGCTAATCGGACAGCAATTTCAGCACTAACGTTTCCTTTTATGTAAATGTATTCGATTAAATTTGCTAATACTTCAGTGTCGGTTTCAGTATAGAATTTATATCCACGATCAATGAGTTTTTCCTTTAATCGACTATAATTTTCGATGATTCCATTATGTATTAAAACAAAGTTACCATTCATTGAGGTGTGTGGATTAGCATTGATATCGTTAGGCTCGCCGTGAGTTGCCCAACGAGTATGGCCAATTCCAATATTTCCGGTAAGATCTTCCTTAGCAACGTGAGCTTCTAAATCTGAAACTTTTCCACGTTTTTTAAAAATTTTAACATCTTTGTCCAATAAAGAAATGCCTGCAGAGTCATAACCTCTGTACTCAAGTCTTTTTAAGCCGTTAACCAATATGGGATAAGCTTGTTTATTTCCAATGTATCCAACTATTCCGCACATAATACCTTAATGTTTTGTATATGTTACCTTTATCTTTATATTCTCACCAGATTGAAGAATTACCCTGTGAGGGAAGATAGATTTATTTACAACACTTAAATCGATAGTATAACCATCAATTTCACGATTTAGGATTTGCATTAAATGCCTGGGAATTAAAAACCTATAATATCCATTTTCTTCATCATAATTACCGTCAAAAACACCTCTTCCATTTAAAAAATCATAGTAATCTGAGATAAAAGAGTAAGACCCTTCCTCATATTCATATCTCATATAAAGTTTGGCGGGAGGATAAAGAGTTTCAAAGTCTTCATCTTTATAAACTGGTATATATAATTCGGCCCCTATTACGGAGTATGCAGAGTCGTCTACCAACCAGGTATCAATGTTTGTAAAAGATATCGTAGAACTTAAACCAGAAATCCCTTGCAGAAAAATAAGCTCATCATTAATTGTTGTGTCATTGGTGATATATTCTTCGGCACCTGAACCTGTAAAATCATTGGTATAACTTGCAAATTTCTTTATTGTGGTTTTTCCAAGTGAATAAGAAAATTCGGAACTGTCGTTGTAATACATCAGCATTTCTGTGTCTTCAGATGAAAAGTCAATTTTAACAACTTCACCATTAGAGCTTACTAACTCAGGAATAATTGCAATTCCATTATAAGCTGATAAGAAATTAGTAACGTTTTTATATGTAGTGTCTTCCGGATCGGTTGGAATTAATTTACTTGCAAAGTCAGAGCTTAGTCTAATAACTATTAGTGTGTCTCCACTAAATCCAGATCCTGTACTAATAAGATTTTCAGCCGAATAGTAGGTGGATAAATCCACGTCTGAATCATACTCATCTTCAATCTCTTTGTTTAATTCGTATACATTAAATTTTAGTCCACCATCATGAAATCCGTATATAGAATCCACAGCAATAAACATAGTTAAGGAATCTACCTCAAATGTTGTTACAGTAGAGTCTTTGGTATAGTATGTTGTAGGTAAAAATTGCCCGGCATATGATGCTTTAAACAAACCAAAATACGCATCGTCAAGCACTCCAATAGAATAATTCGTTAGGTTATAAGTACTATATGGTTCCTCCTCATAAACATTTCCAATGAATGATAATGTAGTATCGTAATGATAATCAATGTTGTCTGGAAGCAAATTTGAACCTAAAGAACTTGGATCTTGTTCACAAGCCGATGAAATTGTTATAATTACCATTGTAACTAAACCCAAAAATAAGTTTGTAAGATTTTTAGGGTTGGAATAATATTCTTTTTTATTCATAAATTTTTTAAAGTATTTTGTCATAGAACTCTGAGTAAGCATCAATGTATTCTTCTTCTGATTTAAAATCCAGATAAGGTTTATCCGAATCTTTAATAAAACTTTGTAATTCTTGATTTATTGCTTCACTGCCAATAATTGTAGCATCTGACATAGTAATAGCTAGCTTACTCAAATTAATGTAGTTTGGATCTTTTAATATATTAACATCGTTTTTGGTAATATTTTCATAAAGAATTTTGTCTCTAAAATCTTTATTCATGGGTTTATTAAAAACATCGTCGTAAACCGAATATATTATTTTTGAATTGGCAAACAACGGGTCTTCATGATAGGCTTTCTTTATGTATAAAGGAACAAGACCTGTAAACCATCCATGACAATGGATGATGTCTGGTGCCCATCTTAACTTCTTCACGGTTTCTAAAACCCCTCTTGCAAAGAAGATAGCTCGTTCGTCGTTATCTTCAAAATCTTGCCCACTTTCGTCTTGAAAAGTTGATTTTCGTTGAAAATAATCTTCATTGTCAATAAAGTAGACCTGCATTCTTGCTGCTTGTATTGAGGCAACTTTTATGATTAATGGATGATCTGTATCATTAATAATCAAATTCATACCTGATAAACGAATTACTTCATGTAATTGATTTCGTCTTTCGTTTATTGATCCATACTTGGGCATGAATGTTCTTATTTCTCTTCCCCTCTCTTGTATACCTTGTGGCAAATGACGACCTATTAAGGACATCTTACTCTCTGGTAAATATGGTGTAATTTCTTGCGAGATAAATAAAACCTTCGTATTTTCCATATGGAAATTCAAATTAATTTAAACCACCGCAAAATTAGTAAAAATTTATTAATCATCAACAAATTACTGATCCCTTAAACTTATAGAACCATTATATTGTTATTAATTGAAATAATATTTTTTACTTTGTGCCACTTTAAATTTTAACATTTGAGTAAATATTATGAAAATTCTAAAGAGCTCATCAGAATTAAAGAAAGAGTTAGAAAGATTAGAATCCAAAGGAAGAAGAATTGGCTTTGTACCAACAATGGGAGCTTTGCATAAAGGTCATTTGTCTCTATTAGATTTTGCAAGCAAAGAAAATGACGTGGTTGTTGTTAGTATTTTCGTAAATCCAACTCAGTTTAATGATAAGAGCGATTACAAGAAATATCCGCGAATTCTGGAAAAAGATATTGAAAAGTTAAATAAAGTTAAATGTGACTATGTTTTTACTCCAGATGAAAATGAAATGTATCCTGAAGAAGATAATCGAGAATTTAGTTTTGGAAATCTTGATAAAGTGATGGAAGGAAAACATAGGCCAGGACATTTTCGTGGTGTGGCTTTAATTGTAAGCAAACTTTTCGAAGTAGTAAAACCTCACAAAGCTTATTTCGGAGAAAAGGACTTTCAGCAAGTGGCAGTAATTAAGCATATTACAGAACAAATGAAATTTGACATAGAGATTGTTTCATGTCCAATAATTCGAGAGGAAGATGGTCTTGCAATGAGTTCCAGAAATATGTTATTAAGTGACGAACAAAGAGCAAATGTTTCTTTAATTTCTAGAACATTATTTGAGGCTAAAGAAAATTCAAAAAGCCTGACAGTTCAGGAAACAAAGGATTGGGTAATTCGCACAATTAACGAAAATCCTTTGTTGGATGTAGAATACTTTGAAATAGTTGACGATTCAAGCCTTGAGCCTATTACTGAATGGAAACAAACCAGGGGTACAGTAGGTTGTGTAGCAGTGCATGTCGGTAACATAAGATTAATAGACAATGTTAGATTTTATTCTTAAATTTGTATCAAAATTAGTGAGCTAATTATGAATATTGAAGTTGTTAAGTCGAAAATACATAAGGTAACTGTTACTGAAGCTAATTTGCAGTACGTTGGAAGTATTACAATTGATGAAGATTTAATGGACGCCTCTAATATTATTGAAAATGAAAAGGTTCAGGTTGTAAACATCAATAATGGAGAGAGGTTAGAGACTTATGTTATTAAAGGCAACAGAGGATCAGGTGAAATTTGTTTAAATGGACCAGCAGCAAGAAAAGCAACAGTAGGCGACGTAATCATAATAATCTCTTATGCTTCAATGGATTTTGAAGAAGCTAAAAAATTCAAACCAGTATTAATATTTCCAGATACTACCAACAATAAATTAATTTAAATTCTTGAAACGAAAAATTCTTAGGGCCTTAAACTTCTTTGTTTTTTTAGCAATAGGCATGCTGCTATTGTACCTTGCTTTTCGTGGTGTAGATTTTAATTCCTTAGTTGAAGATTTAAAACGAGCGAATTACTACTGGGTATTACTATCATTGTTTTTTGCCGTTGTTGGTTATGTTAGTAGAGCATACAGGTGGAAATTATTGATCGAGCCTTTAAACTATAACCCTCCAGTTAGGAATGTGTTCTATGCTCTTATGGTTGGGTATTTAGCTAATTTTGATTTCCCCAGGATAGGTGAAATTAGTAGATGTGGGTCGCTAAGAAAGTCGGATAAAATTCCAATGGATTCATTAATTGGTACTGTAATAATTGAAAGAGCCATTGATATGGTTGTACTTCTTTTGCTTCTATTTGTAATATTTATTGCTAAAATTGAATCATTTGGATTATTTATTAAAGAGAATGTTTTTATTCCAATTTCGAAGAAATTTATTAACACGGTCGATTTCTCAATCTATTATTGGCTAATTATTGTTGTTGTGCTGGCAACACTCGTTTTTATGTTCTATTATTTTCGAAAAAGATTTAAAAGAGTTAAAATAATCATAAAGATTCGTAAAATTATAAGGGGGGTTATTTCAGGAGTTAAAACAGTTACAAAAATGCGAAATCGCTCAGCATTCTTTTTTCATACTATTTTAATCTGGGCTATGTATTTTTTAATGACCTATGTTGTAATTTTTGCGATTCCTGCTACACAATCTCTAAAACCTATTGATGCATTATTTTTATTAGTCATTGGGGGTTTAGGCATGGCAGAACCGGTTCAAGGAGGAATTGGCGCCTTTCATTGGATTGTAAGTTTAGCTCTTTCGTTGTATGGTATTTCTCGAGAAGATGGTTTGGTATTTGCAACCATCCAGCATGAGTCACAGGCCATTTTGGCAATCTTACTTGGAGCATTTTCTGTGGTGATGTTATTTCTATATTCGCGTAAGAAAAGAAAAAATAATATTTAAATTTACTGTTTCATCTTAAAATTTGCTTATGGATAAACTGCATGTTATTCAATCTAAAATTATTGATATAGATTATCTGGAACCAATGTTAACTTATTGGAATTTAAAAAATAAAAAGATTGTATTTACCAATGGCTGTTTTGATATTTTACACCGTGGTCATGTTGAGTATTTAGCACAAGCGGCTAATCATGGAGATGTATTAGTTATTGGATTAAATACGGATAATTCTGTAAAACGAATTAAAGGAGAAAAAAGACCTGTTCAAGACGAAAAGGCAAGGGCCATTTTAATGGCATCTTTAAGTTTTGTTTCTGCTGTTGTGTTATTCGATGAAGATACTCCGTACGATCTTATTCAAAAAGTACAACCCGATGTACTTGTTAAGGGCAGTGATTATAATGTTGAGGATATAGTTGGTTATGATATTGTTACTGCTAAGGGCGGTGAAGTTGTTACAATTGATTTTATTGAAGGATACTCAACCACTTCTATCATTGATAAATTGAAGCAGAATTAATATGGCCAAATCAAAATCGGTATATTTTTGCCAAAACTGTGGAGCCGAATCAGCAAAGTGGATAGGTCGTTGTCCTTCCTGTGGTGAGTGGAATACTTATATAGAACAAATTGTTTCTAAATCATCAAAACAAAGTCAGGTTTCATATGATTCTGAAAAGCAAATACCACAAAAAATTTCTGAAATAAAAAGCAAAAAGGAAGGTCGGATTTCAACCAATATTAATGAGTTGGACAGAATTCTGGGAGGAGGTTTAGTTCCGGGATCCATGATTTTAATTGGCGGTGAACCTGGAATAGGAAAATCAACCCTTTCGTTGCAAGTGGCGCTAAAGTTAAATCACTTAAAAGTATTATACATATCGGGAGAGGAAAGTCCTCAGCAACTTAAAATGAGAGCAGAGCGATTGGAGCTTCAAAACGATAATTGTTTTATTCTAAGTGAAACTTCACTTGAAAATATTATCACTAACACCCTCAATGTTTCACCTGATCTGTTAATAATTGATTCAATACAGACTTTATTTTCAGAAAAGCTTGA
>PKTC01000032.1 GCA_002869305.1 Marinilabiliales bacterium | reverse complement strand
CCGGAATAAAGAGTTGTTCCAACAGTTGCAACAACTACTTTCTGGCCATCAGCCACATTTGGAGCACCACATACAATGGCTAGATCTTCACCAGTACCTACATCTACAGTTGTAACCGAAAGTTTATCAGCATTTGGATGTTTTTTACATGATGTAACATGTCCGATTACCAAACCTTCTAATCCTCCTTTTACAGTTTCAAACTCTTCAATACCTTCAACTTCTAAACCAGTATTAGTTAGAATAGTTGAAATTTCTTCAACTGATAAATCTGTATTAATGTAATCTTTAAGCCAATTGTATGAAATTTTCATTATTTAAATATTTAATCTGATTGCTATTAAACGAAATGCAAAAATATAAAAAAATGAGTAGGAAATTAAATAAGAAATAGGATTATGAATACTTTTGAAATGGTTATAAGCATAATTAATAAGAAAGAAGTATTAATTTGATTTCAGTAAACTTAAATGCTATCTTTAGTTAATAATTATTCCAGCCACATGACTCGTATTTTACTTCTTTTAATAATTCTGATTACTATTGGTTCAGAATCAATGGTGAATCAAATTAATGATGATCTGGATTGGGAGCTTTCGAAAAGTAAGGATGGTATTTCAGTTTACACTAGAAAAGTATCTTTCTCTAATTATAAGGAATTTAAAGGAGAAGTTGTGGTTGTAGCTAATCCGGAACAAGTAATTTCAATATTAAAAAATATTGATGGATATAAAGAGTGGTTACCAGATTGCTTAGAATCCAAGATGCTTAAAAAAATGGATGAATCACAGCAAATGAATTATATCCATACTGATGTTCCCTGGCCTTACGACGACCGTGATTTAATCTACAAATTTACGGTTACTGATAAAATTAATACCAAGCAAATAATAATATCAATTGAAAATAAACCTGAATATATTGAAAGTGTGAATGGTATTGTAAGGATTCCATCAGCACAGGGATTATGGATTATTACTCCAACAAGCAAGAATAAAACAAAACTGGTATATCAAATGCATGTAGAACCCGGAGGTTATGTGCCTGCTTGGTTGGCAAATTTGAAAATTACCGATACACCATACGGCTTTCTTTATAACTTGCGCAAGCAGCTTGAGAAATAGTATTAAAATTGGAAGAGATAACTATTTAACTCAAAATATTATGACACCTAATCCAACATATTTACTTGAAAAAACAGAAATTAATCTTCCCTTAATTGCATTTTATGATGCCCCAGAGACTATGTCTTTCGAGCCTACGATTAGTCCAAATAAACACGCTCGTGCTTGTATGTATTCGTTTTATAGAAAATGGTTAAAGGGTGAAACTGTAATCCTAACGAAAGACAATTTTGGTTGTGGAGGTGCTTCACATCATTTATTTAATCAACCTAAACGTTCACATGAGGATTTTATTCATTTTTTGGCTGATGATGAAGGCTTAAAGGCCAACTATGTTCTGATGGACAATTGGGTAAAGGCATCACAAGCATACAAACCCGAAAACGATTATCTTCTTTATGGCCCTTTGAAAATGGAGCAATACAAGTTTGTTAAAACGACTACGTTTCTTGTAAATCCAGATCAGCTGAGTATGTTAATGATCGGAGCACAATATTTTGCATCAACTAAAGACCCAGAGCCAGTTATTGCACCATTTGGATCTGGTTGTATGCAATCAATTAGTTTGTTTAAGGATTTGAATATTCCTCAGGCAATTATTGGAGCCACTGATATGGCCATGCGGCAATATTTACCTGCTGAAATACTTGCATTTACAGTAACAAAGCCTATGTTTGAAAATTTATGTAAACTGGAGAGTAATAGCTTTCTGGAGAAAGGCTTTATAAAACAATTGAAAAAAGTGAGAAGTAAGTAGAAGTTAATTTTGACTTGAAACTTCATCTCTTTTGAATATCTTTGCATATTAATTAATTAGTTGACGGAGGAGAGATGAGTAAACCTTTGATTTTAGTAACAAATGATGATGGCATCAATGCAAAAGGAATTTCTGCATTAATTGAAATGGTAAAACCTCTAGGAGAAGTTGTTGTAATGGCACCTTTTCATGGAAATTCAGGTATGTCGCATGCAATTACAGTGAAAGTACCAATTAGATATAAAAAGCTTCGTGAAGAAGAAAACCTTACAGTTTATGCCTGTAATGGAACACCTGTTGATTGTGTTAAATTAGCCATAAGTGAGGTTCTACATCGCAAACCTGATGTTTTGGTTTCTGGTATAAATCATGGTTCCAACGCCTCAATAAGTATTATTTATTCTGGAACAATGGGAGCGGTTATTGAAGGTTGTGTAAATGAAATTCAATCAATTGGATTTTCATTATTAGATTATTCGAGCGATGCCGACTTTTCTCAAATAATAGAACACGGTCGCAAGATTGTTGCGAATGCAATTGATAATGGATTACCAGATTCAACTTGCTTAAATGTGAATTTCCCTGCAATTAAGAAAGATGAAATTAAAGGAGTAAAAGTTTGTCGCCAGGCTAAAGGAATGTGGAAAGAAGAATTTGATAAAAGAATGGATCCAAGAAGTGGGGAATATTTTTGGTTGACAGGATATTTTGAAAATCGAGAGAATGGTTCAACGGATACAGATGAGTGGGCCTTGGCAAATAATTATATTTCAGTTGTACCGGTTGAGATTGATTTTACTGCTTATGAAAAGTTAGATTATTTTAAAAAGTGGAATTATGAACTCTAAATTTGATAAATTGCATCTGGGACTTATGCTGGGAATTTTAGCTCCTGTTCTTACTATGGCAATCATTTATATTTTAAAATTCACTGATTCTAATTTATCAGAATTAGTTGATCTTTTGGTGCAAAAGAGAGTATTTACTAAAATTATTAGCTTGTGTGTTATTCCAAATTTGGCTTTATTTTTTCTTTTTTTAAATAAGTTTCTTTATAAGTCGGCCAGGGGAATTCTGTTGGCTACAATTTTATTTGCCATCTTTGTTTTCGTTACAAAATTTACTTTATAAATGAAGTATTACATAATTGCAGGTGAGGCATCTGGTGATTTGCACGGTTCAAATCTTATGAAAGGTTTAAAATTGGTTGATCCAAATGCTGATTTTAGATTTTGGGGTGGCGATTTAATGCTGGAGCAGGGAGGAAAAATCGTTAAGCATTATAGAGAAACTGCAATAATGGGTTTTGTAGAGGTTGTATTAAACCTGGGTAAAATAAAACAGTTTTTTAAAGAGTGTAAATCCGATATTCAATCGTATAAACCAGATGTTTTAATCTTAATTGATTATCCGGGTTTTAATCTTCGCATGGCAGAATTTGCAAAATCAATTGGTTTAAAAGCATATTATTACATATCGCCTAAAATTTGGGCATGGAAAGAATCTCGTATTAAAAAGATTAAAGCATTTGTCGATAAAATGTTTGTGATCTTTCCATTCGAAGTAGATTTTTTTAAAAAGCATAATTATCCTGTTGATTACGCTGGCAATCCATTGCTGGATGCAGTTCAGGAAACAATTGATGAAAAGGGAAGTTTGGAAGAATTTATTGCCAAAAATAAATTGGATAATAAACCCATAATTGGAATACTTGCAGGGAGCCGAAAACAGGAAATTGATCGGAATTTAGGAATTATGTTAGATCTAGTTCCAAATTATAAAGATTATCAGTTCGTGATTGCAGCAGCTCCTTCGATTGAACTGGAATATTATAATAAATTTATTGAAGGATATGATGTTAAGGTTGTGGATAAGCAAACTTATGATACTTTAAAGTATTCAACAGAAGCTTTAGTAACCTCTGGAACTGCAACACTTGAAACAGCACTTTTTAATATACCACAAGTAGTTTGTTACAGAGCTGGAAACTTATCTTATTTTATTGCCAAGCAGTTTGTTAAGTTGGATTACATTTCGTTGGTTAACCTTATTATGGATTCAGAGGTGGTAAAAGAATTAATTCAATTCGATATGAATCCTAAAATGGTAAAAGAAGAATTGGATAAGATTCTTTTTAATGAAACCCGTCGAAATAGAATGCTGAATGATTATCACAAACTTCGAGAAGTTTTAGGTGGAACTGGAGCTTCAGAAAGAGTGGCTAAATTAATTTTTAACTACTTAAAGGAGGCTAACTAATCTAATTTTATCAGTTGTTCTTTTGCCTTATCGTTAACATATTCAATTGTGGTTGGATTACCTTTGTAAAACACTCTACCAGCTCTTAATATCTCAACACTTAAATAATCATTAGCATATACTCTGCAATCAGCCATACTTTCATTTTTAACCGTAACCTGATCAGCAATTAAATTTTCTGCATTTACAATGAAAGATCCTCTGGCCCAAAAATTTAAATTAGCAGTTACTCCTTGCACAAACATAATACCTCCTGAAGTGTTATTATTTACAAAATAGAAATTTTCACAATCAAGAGTTAGATCAAACTCGGCAAAGTCTGTTATCGACCAAATTTTAAAATTAAGGGTAGTTAAGGTATTTACTGAAATTACGTTGCAAGGAGCATTTAGTCTTAAATAATTTAGCGTGTCTACCGAAATGTATAATTCTATTTTATTGTAATCTCTCGACCATCGTGCTGAATTGTTATCAGAAATGGTAAGCTTCTTTTCCTCGTCAACTGTAAATTCAAGGTCTGACAACAAATTATTCCCACCTTTTGCTTCAATATTGCATGTGGTATCCTGAATTAGGTATACTTCAAATATATCATCAATATAAATTTCTTTAAAACTAGAAACCTCAATGCTTTTTGTTTCTATATCGCCTGCATTGAAAAGTGCTTCATCACACGATGTGATTGCAAGAATTAGTAATATATAAATTAGTTTGTTCATTATTAAAAGCTAATTGTTCTTTGTTAATTAAAAACATAACCAATTCCCCACTCAATATAACTGGCCATAGCCCAGTGTGATTTTAGAGTGTAATTTATAATAAACTTGTCTTTTATTCGATATCTCAAGCCAACTCTGCTATAAATTGGTGCATCAACATATACGGGAGCATAGATATAGGCTCCAACATTAAAAACCAGTGATAATTGGCCCATAACCAAATCGTGTCCTGCATGCAATCCAATCTGGTATAATTCTGAGTTTACAATATTAGCTTTCTCTGTATTATCCGAAAATTGATCGTTGGTTTCATCGAAAAATATATCTACTCCGGCTCCCCATCTACCTTTAAAAGAATAATTTCGATTAAAATCAAAAACGAGAGAAGAAGCATAATAATAACCGGGTTCATATCTTGTTTTAGACTTTATAGCTCCTGCATAAACAACTAGATATTCATTTTTATTAGGTATTGTTTGAGTTTCCAATATTACCCTTTCTGGGGTTTCCTTAAACTGGTAATATATTCCCAATGAGCCTGATAAAATATTTAATCCTTTATTTGGAGATTTAACCTTACCGTTAGAAACATGAGTAAATCGCACACTATTCATCAAAGAAAATTGTTTTGATAATGGAATTCTGGATTGTAAACTAAAGTCAACGTAGATATTTAAATTCGATCCAATCGCCAAGTTTTGAGGATTCTCATCAATATCAAAATGATCGCTAATATAGGAAGCCCCGAATGCTATTTGCCAACTCAGATTTGCTTTATCTGAATCTCCTATAAAAGGAACTTTTACATACGAATACAGGGCATTTACTTTTCCAAAAACTTCATCATTTCCCAAATTCAATCTGTAAAATCCAAATCCATAATATGGATATCTATATAAATCGTTCCAGTATTTATTTCCATAAGTTGGAAAAGTAAGCTTAAAATCGAAGGTCTGGATATGATCCTCGAGCATGTATTCAATGGATTGGTGATGCGGCATAATAAAACCATATCCATAGTCTACTTCAAATCCAATGCCCTTATCAGCAATTCTAGTAAATTGACTTTTAGATAAAAAAGGTAAAACTAAAGCAATGAAAAATATAATAAATCGTTTACAAAACATTTATCCGGTTTCAATAATGAATTACAAAATTAATACTTGATTTTGATTAAAAAATTTAAAAGCTAAATTTGTGTTCAAATAAAAGATAAACCATGTATACGCTTTTAAAGAAAGAAATTAGCGGATTTTTTAGTTCACTTACAGGATATATTGTAATTATTGTATTTCTGATAATTAACAGTTTGTTTATGTGGGTGTTTCCAGGAGCAAATAATGTCTTGGATGCCGGCTATGCAACTTTAGATTCTTTATTTACAATTTCGCCATGGGTGTTTTTATTTTTAGCACCGGCTGTAACCATGCGCATGTTCGCTGATGAGAAGAAATCCGGAACCATTGAGTTGTTATTAACCAGACCCTTTTCTGATTTTGAAATTATTTTTGCTAAATATTTGGCAGGCTTGGTTTTAGTTTTGTTTTCGATCCTACCTACGCTGATTTATTTTTATTCGGTTTATCAATTGGGAAATCCTGTGGGAAATATTGATACGGGAGGAACCTGGGGGTCATTTATTGGATTATTTTTTCTTGCAGCTATTTATGTAGCGATTGGAGTATTATCATCTTCTTTAACAGAGAACCAGATTGTGGCATTTATTATCGGGATGTTACTGTGTTTTATTGCCTATATAGGATTCGATTATTTAAGTGGTCTGGTTATTTTCAAGAGTATAGATGGTTTTGTTATCAACTTAGGAATTAATGAGCATTACAAATCGATGAGCAGGGGAGTTATCGATAGCAGAGATATCATTTATTTTGTTAGCGCCATTGCATTTTTTCTTTTAATTACAAAAACCATATTGCAAAGTAGAAAGTGGTAAAAATAGAAGATGATGAAAAAGAATAGTAAAACACAAAATATAATCCAGTTAATTAGTGCGTTAGCAATCATCTTAATTATAAACTATATTTCGTCAAATGCATCTTTTCGATTAGACCTTACGGCTGATAAACGATATACCTTATCTGATGCAACACAGGAGATTCTAGACTCACTTGATGACATGGTTTACATTGAAATTTATTTGGATGGTGAGATTCCCATTGGTTTCCAACGCATGCAAAAATCTGTTCACGAATTGATGGATGAATTTCGAATAGTCGCGGGCAGTAATATTCAATTCCAATTTATTAATCCTTCTGAATCAAATGATGAATCTGCAAGAAATGCAATCTACCAGGATTTGTACGAGAGAGGCCTCGATCCAACCAATGTTAAAGATCGTGATAAGGAAGGGGGGGTGGCTGAAAAGATACTTTTCCCAGGGGCAATATTAACTTATAAAGATAAGGAATCTCCGATTAATTTATTGATGAATAATCCGGGTTTGTCAGCAGAGGTTAACTTGAATAATTCAATTCAAACCCTGGAATATGAATTTGTTGATGCAATTAGAAAAATTACAACAAAGCAAAGAAAAAGAATTGCTTTTATTGAGGGGCAGGGAGAGTTAGATGAATTTTATACTGGAGATATAACTAGAGCACTAAATGAATATTATGATATTGATCGGGTTACCATTAAGGATTATGTAAATATTCTGGATCCTTATGATGCTGTAATAGTTGCAGGACCTACTCAAGAATATTCAGAAAAAAGCAAATTTATTCTTGATCAGTTTATTATGAAGGGAGGCAAGGTTCTTTGGTTTGTAGAATCGGTTAGTGTTAGTATGGATAGTTTATCGACTGGAGGTATGAGCTTCGCGTTAATGAATGATGTAAATCTTTCGGATCAATTGTTTCGATATGGTGTAAGGATAAACCCAAATATCATTCAAGATATTCAATGTGCAGTTATTCCGGTTAATACATCAATAAGTGGTTCGCAACCTAAATTTGCTCCAGCCCCCTGGTTGTATTTTCCATTATTAAATCCTTCGGATAATAATCCAATAACCAAGGGTTTAAATATGATTAAGACAGAATTCCCAAGTGTAATTGATACGGTGGGTAATAATTCTACTATCAAGAAAAGTGTTTTACTTTCTTCTTCATTTAGCTCAAAAATATTAAATATTCCTTTGCTGATAAGCTTAAGGGAAGTTAGTGAACAGCCAGATCCAGCAACATTCATTATGCCTGATAATCCAATTGCGGTAGCTTTAGAAGGTAAATTCAAATCGGTGTTTATTAATAGACTAACTGAAAAATATTCGACAGGCATAGAATTTGATTTTCAAGAAGAAAGTAATCCAACTAAGATGATTATAGTATCGGATGCTGATATTATTAAAAATGATGTTCGGAGAAGGGCTGATGGAGTTTTTATTAGTCCTCTGGGTTATGATCGTTATACAAAACAAACATATGGGAATAAGGAGTTTGTTATGAATGCAGTTCATTATCTAATTGACGAAAGTGGAATTTTGAATTTACGTTCTCGTGAGTTTAAATTAAGATTGTTAGATAAATCTAGAATTGTTGATCAAAGAATCAGATGGCAAGTTATAAATACAATATTACCTCTATTATTTATCATGATATTTGCATTCTTAATGGCTTTCCTAAGAAAACGAAAATATACTTCATAAACGGAATCTTATGAAAAACCTAAAAATGTATTTCATTCTAATTGTATTAATAATTATTGCAGGGATATTCTACTTTTCTAACAATAAAGGAACATTAAATCTTCGTAATGCCTCTTTTGCAGTTAGTTCACAGGATGATATCACAAGAATAGAACTCTTAGCAGATGAGAAAAGTTTGATTCTTGAAAAGGAATCTAATCAATGGAAAGCAAACAACAAATATAGAGCAACTAACGATTATGTTGAAAATTTGACTTTAGCATTGAGTAGAATTACAGTTTTATCACCAGTTTCTGAGACCGAAAAAGAGCAGGTTGCAACAATTTTACGGAAGGATGGAATTTTGGT
>PKTC01000033.1 GCA_002869305.1 Marinilabiliales bacterium | reverse complement strand
TTTTCTACCGAATAAACTAATCTGACGACTTAGATTTGCTAATTTGTAATCGTTTAAAACTTCAGTTTTATTAAAAGTTGATTTTGCTTTGGTTTTTTTGTCTAATGTTTGTGTACTCATATCTATGCTAATTAATCAAGGTAAATCTATCTCTTCAATATTATTAAATTACTAAAATTAAATAAGAATCTAAAGATTTAGATATATCAATATAAATTTAAATATCTATCTTTGTATTCGAAAAGTATAACAACAAAATTTAATTAATGTTTATAGAAGTACTTCTTTTAGTATTTGGATTAATTTCAATATCGTTTATTGCAATAGGATTCAATATTTTCTTTCGAAAAAAGAAGTTTCCTCAAACTTCGGTAGGAGGAAACAAAGAAATGCGTAAACTTGGCTTGTCCTGTGCCAAACATGAGGAAATAAAGTGCCGCAGAGAAATTGATAAAATAACTGGTAAAGTGAGTTGTGCTGGCTGTGGTCATGCATAGTTCAATGAACAATTCCCAAATATCAATTATCAAATTAAGATTCCAGAACTAAATTTCCATATTTTTGTTATATACTAATAACAAAAGAATATTATATGGAAACCATCGAAACAATAAGAACAACTTATACCGGACAATTAAGAACAGAAGCTACTCATGTTCGATCAGGAAATAAATTAATTACCGATGCTCCTGTGGATAATCATGGTAAAGGTGAAACTTTTTCGCCAACTGATTTATTAGCAACTTCTCTTGCAAGTTGCATTTTTACTATCATGGGAATAAAAGCTGAAGCAAGTGGTTTTAGTATTGATGGAGCCACTGCAAAAACATGGAAGATCATGTCGGAGAACCCAAGAAGAGTTGCAGAAGTTAAAATTGAATACGATTTTACAATGTTCGATTTAACAGATAAACAAAAGAAGATACTTCAGGCTTTAGTAAAGGTTTCTCCTGTACCGTTAAGTGTTCATGATGAAACGAAACAAAATGTCACGTTAAAATTTAAGGATTAAGAATCATAATAAAAAAAAGTTGTGCATATTTCGACTAGCTCAATATGACAACTTTTTAAATATTCCAATGTCATACTGAGTTTATCGAAGTATGACATGTTATTTTTATTTTAAGCGCTTTGTGTAGGAATTTGTCTGTCAACTTTTTTAAGTAATCCTTGCAGTACAGTTCCCGGTCCAACCTCTGTATATGATGTCATTCCATCAGCAATCATATTTTGCATAATGTATGTCCATTTTACGGGCGAAGTTAATTGCTTAATTAAGTTCTCTTTAATTTGAGCAGCATTTGTATAAGGCTTTGCATCAACATTCTGATAAACCGGACAAATGGGAGTATTGAAATTGGTTGAGTTAATGGCTTCGGCTAATTCAACTCTTGCAGGTTCCATTAATGGTGAATGGAATGCGCCACCAACTTTTAAAGGTAAAGCACGTTTTGCTCCTGCTTCAGTTAGTTTCTCACAAGCAACTTCGATTCCCTTCATTGAGCCTGAAATAACCAATTGGCCCGGGCAGTTATAATTTGCAGGAACAACTACTTCCTCGATTTCAGCACAAATATCTTCTACAACCTTATCTTCTAAACCTATAATGGCTGCCATGGTGGATTGCTCCACTTCACAAGCTTTTTGCATGGCCAAAGCACGTTTGTATACTAGTTGTAATCCATCTTCGAAAGATAAAGCTCCATTAGCAACTAATGCAGAAAACTCGCCCAATGAATGTCCTGCAACCATTTCTGGTTTAAAATATTCTAATGTTTTGGCTAAGATAACAGAATGCAAGAAAATAGCAGGTTGAGTAACTTTTGTTTGTTTTAAATCCTCTTCCGTACCATCAAACATGAGATCAGTAATTCTAAAACCCAATATTTCATTTGCTTTTTCGAACATATCTTTGGCTACAGGAAAGTTCTCGTAAAGATCTTTACCCATTCCAACAAATTGTGCTCCCTGACCTGGGAATACGTATGCTTTCATTTGTTTATGTTTTAATTAATATTCAATATCCTAAATAACAGCCGACAAAAATAAGAAAATACCATTTACGAGTCAAAATTATCGAAATGGTATTTTTTATATTAAATATATTTTATTTAACTAAGTTTTGATGTAATTAGGTGGATAAACTCTTCACGAGTCTTCGTATCACGCAGAAATATACCAGTAAATGCAGAGGTGGTTGTTACCGAATTTTGTTTTTGCACACCTCTCATTTGCATGCACATGTGAGATGCTTCTATCACAACAGCAACTCCCATAGGATCTAAAGTTTCTTGCAAACAATCTCGTATTTGCATGGTTAATCGTTCCTGAACCTGTAATCTGCGTGCATAGGCTTCGACTACATGTGCAACTTTACTTAATCCTGTGATGTATTTATTAGGAATGTAAGCAACATGAGCTTTTCCGTAGAAGGGAATCATATGATGTTCGCACATTGAATATAGTTCAATGTCTTTTACGATAACCATTTGCTTGTAATCTTCCTTAAAGATCGCAGATTTTAAAATGTCCTTAGGTTCAATGTTGTAACCTTTGGTTAAGAACTGTATGGCCTTAGCAACTCTGTCTGGAGTATCAAGTAAACCTTCACGCTCCGTATTTTCTCCAATTAATTCTAAAATTGCCTTGTAGTGTTCAGCCAGTTTCGCAGTTTTTTCATCATCCCATTTATCAATCCTCGTATATCCGCTATCGTCAAAAGTTTTAACTCCGTTATTTATAATCTCCATATCTATTTAATTTCCATAATATTCTACAAAATTATTCTCAGTTTCTTCAACTTTAACACAATGTAACTGAATACCCAGTTCATTGATTATTGGTTGAAGTTGTTCCCATATTCCAATGGCTACATTTTCTGTTGAGGCCAACTTTCCTTTCAAGAAATCAACGTCAAGATTTAGATTCTTATGATCTGATTTAACAATTGCATTTTCTTTGATGATTTTGCTTAAATGCTTAATATTTACAACAAAACCTGTTTCAGGGTTTAATTCGCCTTTTACAGTAACATATATAATATAGTTATGTCCATGCCAGTTAGGATAAGAACATTTATCGAAAACTTCCAGATTTTTCTTATCATCCCAATCATCTCTGTATAATCGGTGAGCAGCACTAAATCTTTCTCGTCGGGTTACATAAACCATATTGAAAAACTTTAATCGTTTTGATGTTAAAAGTATTTGCCTTTAAGACCATAAATTAACAATAATTATAATATAAAAGCAATATCTTTGAGTTTACAAAAGTAGTAATTAAGATGAAGATATTAGTCGTTTCTGCTACAGAAAAAGAAATTCTGCCGATAAAAAAACATTTTAGAACTAAGAATACTGAGGTTTGTGTAATGAAATATTCCGTTATCAAAAGTCTGAGTGTTGATTTTCTAATTACAGGAATCGGAGGAGTTTTAACCACTTATGCATTAACCAGAACTTTATCTGAAATGAAATATGATTGGGTTATAAATGCAGGAATAGCAGGAAGTTTTAATAATGATCTGGAAATTGGAGAAACTGTTTGGGTTCGAAATGATCAACTGGCAGATGTTGGTATTGAGGATAAAGATAAATTTTACACAATGTTTGAAAAAGGATTTGGGGATCAGGATGAGTTTCCTTTTAAAAATGGCATGCTGGAGAATACAAATACTTTAAATTTGAATTTAAAGGAAGCTTCTGCCATAACTGTTAATAGAACTCATGGAAATAAAACTTCGATTAATCTTTTTCGTGATAAGTTCAAGGCAGATATTGAAACCATGGAGGGAGCTGCATTTTTTTATGTGTGTTTGCAAGAGGGGGTAAAGTTTATGCAAATTCGCAGCATTTCAAACTATGTTAAAGAAAGAGATGAGGCTAATTGGAACATAACTTTGGCGATTAAAAATCTGAATACAAAACTTTTAGAAATTATTGATGTTATATCTAAGTAAAACAGAGCTATACTATGCAAAAAATAAGCCTTGGTTTTTCGACCTGTCCTAACGATACGTTTATTTTCGATGCAATGATCCACCAAAAAGTTGATACAGAAGGTTTGGATTTTGACATCATTTTAGGAGATGTGGAGGAATTAAATCAAAAAGCAATTCATGCTGAGTTGGATGTGACAAAAATAAGCTATCATGCCTATTCAAAAATTGAAAATAATTACCTGATATTAGATTCGGGAAGCGCATTAGGCTTTAAGAATGGCCCTTTATTAATAAGTAAATTAAAAGTTTATCCCGATGAGATTAATGATTTAACAATTGCTATTCCAGGACAAAATACAACGGCGAATTTGTTATTTAGTATTGCCTATCCTGATGCTAAGCATAAAACAGAATACTTGTTCTCAGATATAGAGGAGGCGGTTTTAAGCAACGAGGTAGATGCTGGCCTTATTATTCATGAAAATAGGTTTACATATGAGATGAAGGGGCTAAAAAAGATTGTTGATTTAGGAGAATATTGGGAGAAAGAAACTGGATTGCCCATTCCTTTGGGAGGAATTGTTGTAAATAGAAAACTTAACGAAGATTTACAACATACCATAAATCGGGTTTTAAAAAGAAGTGTTGAGTTTGCATTCGAAAACCCTAAATCGGCCTTTCCTTTTATTAAGAAGCATGCTCAGGAAATGGATGAACAAGTAATGTACAAACATATTGAACTTTATGTTAATGAGTTTACTCGCGAACTAGGGAAAGATGGACGAAATGCAATCAGTGAATTATATAAACGTGCTATTAGTTTGGGAATAATACCAAAGATGAATAAGCAAATTTTCTTAACTTAGCATACTCAATTGTTTAAATTTAGAAGAAATATGATTATTGTTACTGGAGCTGCCGGCTTTATTGGAAGCAACTTAGTTAGTAAATTAAATAGCGAAGGATTCAAAGATATTGTTGTAGTTGATGATTTCTCGCATGCGGATAAAAACAAAAACCTCGAAGGTAAAATTTACACACACAAGGTGCATCGTGATGATTTTATTGAATGGTTGGAACAAAATCAAAAATTGGTACAATTTGTATTTCATATGGGAGCCAGATCTGCTACGACAGGATTCCCAAAAGAAATATATGATGCATTGAACCTAAATTATTCAAAAAACGTTTGGGAGATTTGTGTCAAGTATGGATTACCTTTGGTTTATGCTTCTTCTGCAGCAACATATGGTTTGGGCGAATTCGGTTACGAAGATAATCATGAAGTAGTTGAAAAGTTAAAGCCATTAAATTTGTATGGCGAATCAAAAAATGATTTTGATAAGTGGGCTTTAAAGCAAGAAAAAAAGCCTTTCTTCTGGGCTGGATTAAAATTCTTCAATGTCTATGGCCCAAATGAATATCATAAAGGTAGAATGGCATCGGTTGTTTATCATGCATATAAACAGATCACAGCTACCGGTAAAATGAAATTATTTAAATCACACAATCCTGATTATCAAGATGGAGGACAAACACGTGACTTTGTTTATGTAAAGGACTTGAGTGATATTATGTTTTTCTTAATGAATCATAGAAAAGATTCAGTACTTTATAATATTGGAACCGGAGGTGGGAGAACTTTTTTAGATTTAGTTAAAAATACGTTTAAAGGAATGGAAATTCCAGAAAGTATAGAATTCATTGATACGCCCATTGATATTCGTGATAAGTACCAGTATTTCACTGAAGCAAATATGAGTAAACTTCGTTCAATAGGTTATGATAAGCCCTTTACTAGTCTAGAAGATGGTGTGGAGGATTACGTTAAGAATTATTTATTATCTGAAAAATTTAATTAATCTTATTGGTAAACACTTCAACGAGTTCAGTATGACCACTTATGCTTTCGCCGCACTGAGTTTATCGAAATGTGTATGTATATTCTTTACTTTATATCTTCCAATTCAGTAATTATTTTTTCAATTTCAAAGTCAGAAAATCCTTTTTCTTTGGCTGCATCTTCCAATGTGCCCCAGATGGGTTCGCCACAAGCAATACATTTTATGCCCTTTTTCATTAAATAGTTAACCGATTCCGGAATGGTTTCAACTAATTCTTCTATGCTAATATTTTTTGAAAGTTTCATTTCACAGTTTTTTGATCAAAATACAAATGAAGAAAACAAATGTTCAATTTAAGAATTTACTTTAATTTATTGAAGATTGACTTTGGAGCATATATACTTAATGTAACCAACCTGGCAATCATGAAAATCATAAATGCAGCCCATAATCCATGATTATCAAAAAAATAATGTAAGATAAAATAGGCAGGTACAAATATTAAAAATGTAGATATTAACATGGCATTTCTCATGCTTGATGATGCGGTAACGCCTATAAAAATTCCATCCCAGATAAATGCACCAAAAGTTAATATAGGAATGAGATAAACCCAAATTAAATACGGCTGAATACTTTGAATTACTTCAACATTGTTAGTAAGAATTCCTAATAATAAATGATCTCCGAAATAATAAACAACAGTAAATATAATTGCCATGAATAAGCCCCAAAAGAATAAAAGTTTGGTGACTCGTAATAAGTTCGATTTGTCCTTTGCTCCAAAGTACTTTCCTCCTAGAGCTTCTCCAGCATATGCAAATCCATCAACAATGTACGCATAAATTGTAAAGAATTGAAGAAGAATAGTATTAACTGCCAGTAAAGTATCTCCAAATTTTGCTGATTTTGCTGTGAAAAATGACAGTGCAAAAACCAGACTCATGGTACGTATAAAAATATCCTTATTTACATTAGCAAATCTTTTCAAGGCCTTAATTTGAAGAATCGCAGAAGGGATAAAATATTTTTTTAACCTTTTCTTTTGTTTACTTAAGAAAATTATTCCTGCAATTAATCCCGAGTATTGTGCACATAATGTTCCCAAAGCAACACCATCTGATTTCATGCCAAATACTTTTATAAATAAAACATTGAAACCAATATTTAATAAATTGACAATAATTGCCAGGATCATGGGAATTTTAGCATTTTGCATTCCGATATACCAACCGGAGATAGAGTATAATGCTATAGTTGCAGGTGCCGCCCAGATTCGGATATAAAAATATTGTTGAGCGAAGAATTCAACTTCATCACTTCCATTGATTATAAAAAAACTGAAAAGATCAATTGGTTTCTGAAGAACAAGTAAAAGGATTGAACCTATGAATCCAACAAAAAGTGCTCTGTATAATTGATAAAAACTTTCACGAATATCTTTTTGTCCATAAGCCTGGGCAGCGAAACCACTAGTACCCATTCTTAAAAAGCTGAATCCCCAATAAATAAAATTAAAGATCATACTTCCTATCGCAATGGCACCGATATAAACCTTTGATTCAAGATGACCCACTAAAGCTAAATCTACTATCCCCAGTAAGGGAATTGTAATGTTGCTAATGATATTAGGTACAGCAATATTTAATATTCTCTTGTTCAAAATATCTTCTCTTTGATTCACGAAAGTAATTTTTTAAAAAATACTAAACAATTCTAAACATTCTTTGTTATACTATCAATTAATTAGAATCAATCTAAATAAATTGTTTAACTATTAAAAATTAACTTATTATTATGGCATTTCAATTACCAGATTTAAAATACGATTACAACGCATTAGAGCCTTACATTGATGCGCAAACGATGGAAATTCATTATACAAAGCATCATGGAGGATATACCAATAAATTAAATACAGCGATAGAAGGAACAGAGCTAGAAAATAAATCAATTGAAGAGATCTTAAAAAATATTTCTAAACACTCTGTTGGAGTAAGAAATAATGGCGGAGGTTTTTATAACCATAAATTATTTTGGGATATTATGTCAGGAAATGGTGGAGGGCAACCTTCAGGTGCATTACTTGATGCTCTGAATAAAGATTTTGGTTCATTTGATAAATTTAAAGAAACTTTTAATAATGCGGCAGCAACAAGATTTGGTTCTGGTTGGGCATGGCTGGTTAGTCAAAATGGCAAATTAGTTGTGGCTTCAACTCCAAATCAGGATAATCCTTTAATGGATGTTTCAGAGGTGAAAGGAACACCGATCATAGGATTAGATGTTTGGGAACACGCATATTATTTAAAATATCAAAACAGAAGGCCTGAATATATTGATGCTTTCTGGAATGTTATTGATTGGGATCAAGTTGCTAAACGATTTGTTTAGTTGCCTGCGAAAGCAGGATTGTTTAATTGTAATTTAGGTTTCGAAAGGGGCCGGGGGTGGTTCCCCGGCTTTCTTTTTTTAATCAGTTTAATATTGCTTAAATTTGTTTAACTTTTATTGTTAAACCTTAAAATTACAATTATGGCTTTCGAATTACCCCAATTACCTTATGCATACGATGCATTAGAACCAGTTATTACAAAGAAAACACTAGAATTCCACCACGATAAGCACCATGCTGCTTATGTTAATAATCTGAATAATCTAATAAAAGGAACTGAATTTGAAAGTGCTGATATCATTGATATTATCATAAAATCAGATGGAGGCATATTTAATAATGCAGCTCAGGTTTGGAACCATACTTTTTATTTTGATCAATTTGGTAAAGATAAATCCAAGCAGCCTTTAGGACAACTTAAAGATGCTATAGATGCCACTTACGGTTCATTCGATGAATTTAAAGAGAAGTTTTCTACTGCTTCAAAAACATTATTTGGATCTGGTTGGGCCTGGTTGGTTAAGAAAACAAACGGAAGCCTGGATCTTATTCAAACATCCAACGCGGAAAACCCTTTAAAAGAAGGTTTTATTCCAATTCTTACTT
Source organism: Marinilabiliales bacterium (assembly GCA_002869305.1). GTDB lineage: Bacteria > Bacteroidota > Bacteroidia > Bacteroidales > UBA12077 > UBA12077. The sequence continues at coordinate 103 of PKTC01000033.1, read as the reverse complement.
GTGATGTGTGGGAGCATGCGTATTATTTAGATCATCAGAATAGACGTCCTGAATATGTTGCTGGTTTTTGGGAAATTCTGGATTGGGATGTAGTATCTGGTAG
>PKTC01000015.1 GCA_002869305.1 Marinilabiliales bacterium | reverse complement strand
TCCGGTAGGTTCATCAGCCAAAATTATTTCCGGATCATTTAATAGTGAACGGGCAATTACTACACGCTGCTGCTCTCCTCCTGATAATTGGTGAGGCATTTTATAACCCTTGTAACTTAAGGCAACACGATCAAGTACTTCCGCTATTCTATCATTTATATCTTGTTTGTTCTTCCAACCGGTAGCTTTTAATACAAAAAGCAAGTTGTCATAGACAGTTCTGTCTGATAATAATTTAAAATCCTGAAATACAATACCGAGCTTTCTTCTTAGTAATGGAGTTTGCTTAATTTTTAATTTTGTTAAGTCAAAACCTGCAACTTTTGCTTCTCCTTCAACAAGCGGAATCTCTGCATTAATTGTTTTAATAAGGCTGGTTTTTCCACTTCCAACCTTACCAATTAAGTACACAAACTCTCCTTTACTAATAGAAAAATTTACATCTTTTAATATAAGATTATCTTTTTGAAAAATATTTGCATTCTCGAATTCAATAATTGTATCTAAAGCCATAGTTGTAAATTCAAAGTTTTAAACTAAATGTTTTAAATTCATGTTCTTCATTATCACCTGTAATCTGCCTCAGATTTATATTTCATACAAAATTCCAAAAGGAGCAGATTCAATTAATTCTTGTATTTTCTGCTTATAATCCTCCAAACCATATTTTTTTATTTGATTTTCCGGATTATTGGTTTTAAAATGTGCCAATAAAACAAAATTATCATCTCTAATTTGCACATAATCAGGTATTTTATCTGTTCCCTGTGTTTTTAGAAAATACATGGTATACTATTTGCTTTAATCACAAATGTAGATAAAAAAACTTATTTATATATTTTGATAATCACACACAAAAATAAAACATATTAACAATTTCTACCTGTTTTAATAATTACTGAAAAATATTTAGAGCAATTAACAGTTTTATGTTAATTAAAAAGAACATTAATACCTATTGAAAAGGTTTATTCTTTATAAATTTATGCGAATTTCAAGGAGATAATCTATGCGTAAAGTAAAATACATTAAAATATTAAGTATTAGTTTGTTGTTGATTTCTGGTTCAAGTTCATACGCTCAAAAATCAATGATTTATACTGATCCCGATCTGGAATATAAAACAGGACTGGAATTATTCGACAAGCAAAAATATGGAGTTGCTCAAAAACACTTTCAAGATGCTATAGAAGCTTATGATGATGCTAATGTTGAGTTTTTGGCAAATGCAGAATTTTATATTGCCCTATGTGCTATTGAATTATTTAATGAAGATGCTGAGTATCTCATATCAAAATTTATAGCAGAAAGGCCAGAGAATTCAAAAGTAAATGCAGCATATTTTAATATGGCAAAATTTCAGTATCGACAAAGACAATATCATCAAGCTATAAAGTGGTTCAATGAGTTAAATAAGGATAAGCTTAATGAAGAAGAATTAGATGAGTATTATTTCAAGCTAGGATACAGCTATTTCATGAGAAAAAAATATGATAAAGCAAGTTCATCATTTTATGAAATTAAAGATGTTAATACAAAGTTTAGCGCCCCTGCAAATTATTATTATGCGCATATTGCTTATCAGGATAAAAATTATGAAACTGCATTACAGGGATTTAAGAAGCTAAGTGATAATGCGACTTTTGCTCCGGTTGTTCCATATTATATTACCCAAATATATTATTTGCAAGGTCGCTATGATGAAGTTTTGGAATATGCGCCTGCCCTGTTAGAATCAGCAAGTGCTAAACGAACACCTGAGATAGCAAAGGTTATCGGTGATTCTTATTATAAAAAGAAGCAATTCTCAGATGCCATTGAATACCTGCAAAAACATAAAATGGAAGCAAGCTTTGTGTCTAGGAATGATTATTATCAACTGGCGTACTGTTATTATCAGATAGAGCAATATGATAGCGCAGCCGTATCGTTTGAGAAAGTAGTTACTGAAACTGATCTCTTATCTCAAAACGCTTATTTTCATTTGGCTGATAGCTATATTGAGCTGGATCAAAAAAACAAGGCACGACTGGCATTTGAGTTTGCATCAAAACTTGATTTTGATCCTGAAATCAAAGAAGAAGCATTGTTTAATTACGCATTACTAACTTATGAACTATATCATTCTCCATTTAATGAGGCTATTGGAGCTTTCCATGAGTTTATAGAGCGTTATCCAAATTCAATAAGAATTGATGAAGCTTACAATTTCTTGGTAATGGCGTATTTATATACAAGTAATTATAAAGATGCTTTACAATCACTTGAAATGATTTCTGAAAAGGATCACGGAATGAAAGAAGCTTATCAGAAAGTAGCTTATTATAGAGGTTTAGAACTACTTAATAATTTGCGATTTCAGGAGGCAGTTCAGACTTTTGATAAGTCTCTTCAATATATTGGTTATAATAGAGCCATTGCTGCTCAAACTAATTACTGGAAAGCTGAGGCGTACTATCAATTGGAGGAATATGAAAAAGCGATTGCAGCTTATAACAATTTCCTTACTACAAGTGGAGCTTTTCAACTGGAAGAATATAATTTGGCACATTACAATATTGGCTATTCATATTTTAAGTTAAAAGATTATCCAAATGCGATTCAGTGGTTTAGAAAGTACATTGGATTTACAAAAAATGAAAAGTCAAAGCCAGTTGCCGATTCTTATAATAGGATTGGAGATAGTTATTTTATTACCAGATCATACTGGGTTGCTATTGAATTTTACGATAAAGCAATTGAGGTTGGATTAATGGATAAAGACTATGCCTTATTCCAAAGAGGTTTTTCTCTCGGACTATTAAATCGTCCTGAGAAAAAGATAAATACTTTACAAAGCTTAATTGAAGAGTATCCTGAATCCGCTTATATTGACGATGCCTTATTTGAAATGGCTAAAAGCCATGTTGATTTGCAAAAACCTGATTTAGCCATTGATAAGTACATCCGTGTTATTGAAGAGTATCCTTCGAGTAGTTATGTTAAAAAATCATTGGTGCAGTTAGGATTGCTAAATTATAATAAAGACAACAATCAAGAAGCATTGAAATATTATCAGCGCACGGTTGCTGAATTTCCGGGAACTCCTGAAGCAAAAAATGCATTAACCGGTATAAAAAATATTTATGTGGATATGAATGATGTAGACTCTTATTTTACTTATGTGAATGGACTTGGAGAATTTGCAGATATAAGTTTGAATGAGCAAGATTCCTTGACATATATTTCGGCTGAAAAACTTTACATGGAAGGTAATTGTGAAAAATCTATACAGCAGTTTACTGATTATCTAATCAAATTCCCTGATGGATCGTTTGTTTTAAATGCTAATTTTTACTTAGCAGACTGTCAAAATCGAAATGGAAATTACGGGCAAGCCTTAAAATCGTATGATTATGTAATTAATAAACCTAAAAATACTTTCACCGAACAAGCATTATTGGCCGCTGCATCAATAAATTACAATAAAAAAGATTATAATCAGGCTTTAGCTGATTATGAGCGATTGGATCAAATTGCAGAGGTAAACAGTAGTTTAATAGAATCAAGAATAGGTCAGTTAAGAACAAACTTTTTGTTAAATGATTACAAAAAAGTTATAGAAGCGGCAGATAAAGTGCTTCATACTGAAAAAATATCGCAAGAATACAAACGTGAAGCGCATTACAAAAAAGGTAAAGCTTTATTCGAAACTAAAAATTTCGAAATGGCATTGGATGAATTTAGGTTAATTTCCGAAGAAGTTAATAGTTCTGAGGGCGCTGAATCAAAATATCTAATTTGTAGAATATATTTTAGTGATAGGCAATTGGAAGTTGCTGAACACGAAATTTTCGACTTTGCATCACAGAATACGTCACAAGAATATTGGTTGGCTAAATCGTTTATTTTATTGGCAGATGTGTATTTGCAAAAAGAAGATATTTTTCAGGCTAAGCATACATTAAAAAGTATAATAGATAATTATAATCCGAATGCAAAAGATGAGATTATTTCTGTTGCAACCGAAAAATACAATAGAATATTAGAAAAAGAGAAGCTGGAAATGGAAGAAAATGCTGGTGAAGAACTAGAGCTGAATTTCGAAGAGAATAAGGAAGGTCAGTACAATGAATTGTTTGAACAAGTTCCAGATACCATTGATTTTTAAAAGAAATAAGATATGACTAAAAGAATATTAATATACATTCAGCTGTTAGGTTTGTTAGTATTAGGCTTTAAAACCATGAATGCACAGGAAAAACTGGTAAAAGAGGTGCAAGTTGTGAAACCTTATGAGCCGACTATCTCAGATGCATTTAAAATAACACATCTACCAAGGATTACTGATACAGTAAAGACTATTCCTGAAATAAATTATATCTTACAAACAAAGCCGATGAGTGTTGGCTATACAGTAACGCCAATTAAGCCCGCAAAGATGGTTGGGGAACCTTTATCAAAATTATATAACAGTTACGTAAAAGTTGGTTTAGGTACTAAAATGTTACCTATGCTTGAAGCTTATGTGAACAATAAAAGATCTAAGGACTATTCAATTGGAGCATATTATAAATTTCTGAATTCAATAGGGCAGGCAACACTCAATAATGATGAAAAAGAATTTGCCGGATTTAGTGACAATGATTTAAGGTTCTTTGGTAAAAAATTCTTAAAGAATTCAATTGTTCAGGGAGAAATGGGTTTGTTGAGTAACACACGATATTTTTATGGGTATGATACCCGAAGAGATACTATTCTCGAAAAGGAAAATATAAAACAGAATTTTTTGAATCTAAATCTGAAGGCCAGCTACAAAAGTAATTATGTTGATTCAACTCATCTCAATTATGATTTTGGATTTAAACTGGATTATACAAAAGATAAATTTGAGAATAGTGAGCTTGGATTTGGAGTTGTAGGTGATGTGAATAAGATTTTCACTAAGGAAATGGTGGGTATTAAGGTTGCTATTGAACATTTTTCAACTAATGAAGCATTAGACTCATCAAATAATACAGTGGTTAATATCAATCCATGGTTGGGAATTTTTGGTGATAAATGGAGAGTTAGGGCAGGTGTAAATATATTTTCTGATATTAGAGGAGATGGATCGAAAGCATTTTACTATCCTTCGGGTCATTTAGAGTATGATATGGCAAACCATTATTTGATTCCTTACGCTGGAATTGATGGAAAACTGGAAGTAAATAATTTCCAAAAGATTAGCCAGGTAAATCCATTCTTAAGGCCTGGTACAGGTATGCAAAATACTGATCATAAAATTATACTTTATGGTGGAGTTAGAGGGAACTTTAATTCAACAACATTTTATAACTTCAAAGTATCATATGCCTTAATTGATAATATGCCGTTTTATTTTAATGACCTAGTTGGCACTGATAGTATTGGGAATCAATTTAGTGTTTTGTACGATAATGTTAAGCTAGTTAAATATTTTGGAGAAATATCGGTATCACCTTCCGAAGAACTTTCATTTAATGTTAAAGCAAATTATAGAAGCTACGAAATGGAAAATGAAGCGGAAGCATGGCATAAACCCACTTTTGATATGGCGTTTACAACAAGATATAATTTACGCCATAAGATCATCTTAAAAGGCGATATTTTGGCAATAGGCAAAAGATATGTTAAGTTAGACGATGCTGGTGCAATAGGAGAATTAGAATCTGCTATCGATATAAATCTTGGAGCTGAATATAGATATTCAAGGCTTCTATCAGGATTCGTTCAGTTAAACAACATATTGTCAGATGGTTACTACGAGTGGAACTATTATCCTACTTATGGTTTTAATGTTTTGGTAGGAGTTACTTATTCATTTTAGAACTACAATAAAAATAGTTAAAAACAATGTGAATTTTTTGTTGATAAATCATCGCTTTTTATTGCCATTTAATTACCTAAAAATCACTTAATTTTAGTATATTTACACGTTGAAAATTGAAACAAGAACAAACTTTGTAATTGTTTCAAAAACAGATAGATGTAAACGTATTCTTGAGTATTGAAAAAACAAGATCAATCCACTTGAAAGGTGTTAAAAGATTAAACTTTAAATCTGGGTTATTTAATCGGGAATTACTCAAGTATTGTGTAGTTTACAAAATTGGTAATATTAACTTAATAGTAAAAAGATGAGTGATCTTAACAATGATGAATTGAAAGGTGGGGTTGATAATGAACACAAAAACGGTTATTCAGCTGAGAGTATTCAAGTATTAGAAGGATTAGAGGCGGTTCGTAAAAGACCTGCAATGTATATTGGTGATATTAGTGAAAAGGGACTTCATCATTTAGTATACGAAGTAGTAGATAATTCAATCGATGAAGCACTCGCAGGTTATTGTAATAACATTGATGTGATCATTAATGAAGACAACTCAGTTACTGTTACTGATGATGGACGAGGAATACCTGTAGATTTGCATGAGAAGGAGGGTAAATCTGCCCTTGAGGTTGTAATGACGGTGCTTCATGCAGGAGGTAAGTTTAATAAAGATTCTTATAAGGTGTCCGGTGGTTTACATGGTGTTGGTGTATCCTGTGTGAATGCTCTTTCTTCGTACTTAAGAGCGGAGATTCATCGGGATGGGAAAATATATTTACAAGAATATTCAATAGGTAAACCAAAAGGTGATATCCAAACCATTGGTGAAACAGATAAAACCGGGACCATTGTTACTTTTAAACCAGACGCTTCTATTTTTGCGGTTACTGAGTATAGATATGAAGTTTTAGCAACCAGGTTAAGAGAATTGGCATTTCTTAATAAAGGCATCAAACTTTCAATTGTAGACAAGAGAGAATTTGAAGAAAATGGAAACGGGAATGGAGATGAACAAAAACATAGAAGTGATTCATTTTATTCTGAAGAAGGATTAAAGGAATTCGTCTCTTTTTTGGATGCAAGTAGAGAAAAGCTAATCAATGATAGTATATATCTGGATACAGAGAAGAATGATATCCCGGTTGAGATAGCTTTACGATATAATACTTCATTTTCTGAAAATGTACACTCATATGTAAATAATATTAATACCATTGAAGGTGGTACTCACTTATCGGGTTTTAGAAGAGGATTGACAAGGACTCTTAAAAGTTATGCTGAGAAATCGGGTTTACTGGCGAAATTAAAGTTTGATATTAGTGGCGATGATTTTAGAGAAGGTTTAACTGCAATTATTTCTGTAAAAGTTCAGGAACCACAGTTCGAAGGGCAAACAAAAACTAAATTGGGGAACTCAGAAGTGATGGGAGCTGTTGACCAGGCAGTGAGTGAATCTTTGTCTAATTATCTGGAAGAAAATCAAAAGGATGCTCGAACCATTGTTCAGAAGGTAATAATGGCCGCAACTGCACGTCATGCTGCACGCAAAGCACGTGAGTTAGTGCAACGAAAAAATGTTTTATCTGGATCGGGACTTCCAGGAAAATTATCAGATTGTTCTGATAAATCTCCTGAAAACTGCGAATTGTTTTTAGTTGAGGGTGATTCAGCTGGTGGAACAGCAAAAGCTGGCCGAGATAGAAAATTCCAGGCAATAATGCCACTTAGAGGTAAAATCTTAAATGTTGAAAAAGCAATGCAACATAAGATTTTCGAAAATGAGGAGATTAAAAATATATTTACTGCTCTTGGAGTATCTCTTGGAACTGAGGAGGATAGTAAAGAGCTGAATTTAGAGAAATTAAGATATCATAAGGTTGTTATTATGTGTGATGCCGATGTAGATGGTAGTCATATTGAAACATTAATTATGACATTCTTTTTCCGTTATATGACTGAATTAATTAACCGTGGCTATTTGTATATCGCAACACCACCTCTTTATTTAGTTAAAAAAGGTAAGAGCCAAACATATTGCTGGAGTGAGGAAGAAAGAAATGCAGCAATTGAAGAGCTTGGAAAAGGTAAAGAAGGATCAGTATCTATTCAACGATACAAAGGTCTTGGGGAAATGAATGCCCAACAACTTTGGGATACAACTATGGACCCTGAATATAGAAAACTGAGACAGATAACAATTGATAGTGCAGCAGAAGCAGATAATATTTTTTCTATGCTGATGGGCGATGAAGTTCCTCCAAGAAGAGAGTTTATTGAGAAGCATGCGAAATATGCCCGTATTGATGCATAATCTTTAAAGAAAGTTAATAAAAAAGGCGATATAGAATCGCCTTTTTGTTTTTACTCATTGTGCTAAATTAATTGAATTTGTATGCTGCCTTTTCCAGTTCTCCAACTGAAGTTATTTTCTTTGGAGGGTTTAAATATTGAGCTAAAAACTTATAAATCTTAACTCTAACTTCTCTGGCATGCTTGGTATCCATTCTATCAAATGAATGTCCTCCCGGAATATCCTGGAAAATTTCATAATCAAACTTTTTATTATCTGCTTTCAATGATTTTATTAAATGCTCTACTTCAAGAACATTAACATCATCATCGTTTGTGTTTGTATGGATAAGTAAAGGCGTGTTTTGGAATTTATGTGTATTCCATGCAGGAGATCTTGTTTTATACTCTTCAACGTCCTCATATGCAGTCTTACCAATATGATAATCGGCCGAATACAAATCTCTGTAATCTTGTGTTTGATAGCCCATTCGGGAAATTATATCACTTACCGGAACACCAGCAAAAGCAACTTTATAATCTTTAGGATGATCAAATATATTATGTAAAGTAATCATTCCTCCATGACTCCATCCAATTATACCAACTCTGTTTCCATCAACAATTTCATAATTATCAATCATAAACTGCCGACTTGCATTTACATCTTCAGTTTCTAATCCTCCGTAATCAATTTTCTCATAATGGCCCTTACCATATCCTGTACTTCCCCTATATTCGGCAGCCACTACAATATATTGTTGCGCTATAAGTTCTCTAATTAT
>PKTC01000410.1 GCA_002869305.1 Marinilabiliales bacterium | reverse complement strand
TTGGATGAAATTGAGAAAGCCCATCCGGATGTATTCCATTTATTGCTGCAGGTGTTAGACGAAGGTCAGTTAACCGATAGTTTAGGAAGAAGAGTTGATTTTAGAAATACTATTATCATTATGACCTCTAATATTGGTAGCCGACAGTTAAAGGATTTTGGACAAGGTGTTGGATTTTCAACCAGAGCAAAACAAGAATCATCAAGTCAACACGCAAAAAGTGTAATTCAGAATGCTCTAAAGCGTTCTTTTGCACCTGAGTTTATTAACCGGTTGGATGATATTATCATATTTAACTCATTGGATAAAGAAGATATCTACAAAATTATTGATATTGAGTTAAGAGGTTTATTTTCAAGAATCAAGGCTTTAGGCTTTAGTATTGAGCTAACGAATAAAGCAAAAGATTACGTTACCGAAAAGGGCTTTGATCCTGATTTTGGTGCTCGACCATTAAAAAGAGCAATTCAAAAGTATCTTGAAGATCCAATGGCAGAGACAATTATTAAATCAACTTTAAAACCAGGAGATATCCTAAAAGTTGATTATAATAAAGAAAAGGATGAGATTATTATCACGCCGGTAAAAGGAGGTAAAAAGTCCCTCCCCGAAGGAGATAAAAAACTGAAAGAAAAAGAGACAGAATAGTAAACAAAGCCTTACTTCCATTGTTAACAAGTAAGGCTTTTTTTAACATAATAAATATTGTAAAATGGAGAAAAACAATTCAAAAGTAACCTTTAAAGGAAATCCGGTTACATTAATAGGAAAAGAAACAAAGGTAAATGATAAAGCAGTGGATTTTACTGTCTTAAATACAGGATTACAAGAAGTTAAATTGTCAGATTATGATGGTAAAGTTAAAATACTTTCTTTATTTCCATCAATTGATACAGGAATTTGCTCTAAGCAAGCGCATGCCTTTAACAAAGAAGCATCAAATTTAGGCAATGATGTTGTCATTTTGGCTATTTCTAATGATTTGCCATTTGCATTGAACAGATTCTGTGGTGCCGAAGGCATTGATAATCTGGTTACCTTATCAGATCATAAAACACTTGATTTTTCGACGAAGTATGGTTTTTTAATTGAAGAATTAAGATTGTTGGCTAGAGGTGTTGTTGTGCTCGACAAGGAGAATATTGTACGATATGTTGAGTATGTTAAGGAAGTGACTACCGAACCGGATTATGAAAGTGCAGTAAATGCTGCAAAGCAATATATTTAAACTTAAGGCCGGGTATTATCCCGGCTTTATTGTTTTAACTGATCTTTTTATTTCTAAAACTAAAATAAAAAAGTACAGTCTCAATCGCTAGTTTTATTGCCTCGTTTATATTGGTATAAGAATGCGACAAGGTTAAATCAATCGAATTTAGTTTTAAATAGTAATCACTTGATTTAGGTAAGCTCATACCCTGATTAATTTTAAGTTGAATTGATTCATATTCAGTTCTTTTTTCTGTTTTAATTAACTTACAAGTAATTAAGCTCTTTTCATTTTTTTGATTGATCATCGCCGAAAAACCAAATAACCTGCAAATGAGTCCTCTATAAGCGTATGATTCACATGCACCGGCACTGTTAAAAGGATTAAAAAGAATACATACCTGATCATTCGTATTTTGCTCAAGTTTTTCAATAAAGGAATATGCCTGGTTTGTTCTATATAAATGATAAGCAAATGGAAGAAATTCAATAGGCATAACTTCAATGTTTTTTTTAAGGCAACAATGATAACAATTATCAAAACATTTTAAGCTACTATTTTGCTTGAACCTGGAGATTTCCTTATCTAAATTATTATAAAGCAATTCAACTGCTTTAATTTTTTTTATCAATGACATTTTTCAGAATAATAATTTCCGAAATTAATTAAAAAAAGAATTGCTTTACATTCTAATGTAAAATATTAATATTCTGAATTACAGAATATTACACATTAGTGAAGGTGATTTATGAAGATTTTGTTATGAGAATGCATCAGATTTCAGGATTTAAATTTTTCCTACCAGATCAAAGTCATCAGCTCCGGTAATTTTTACCTTGTAAAAGCTTCCGATCCTTAATTGTTTAGTTGGATTTTTTATGATTACTTCGTTATCTACATCTGGTGAATCATATTCTGTTCTTCCGATATAATAATCTCCCTCTTTCCTATCAATAACTACCTTAAAGTCTTGTCCTATTCTCTTTTTATTCAGTTCGTTTGATATCTCTCTTTGAATATCCATTATTTCGTCCATCCTCGATTGCTTAATCGAAAATGGAATATCATCCTTATAGTTTTTAGCCGAGTATGTGTTTTCTTCTTCAGAGTAAGTAAATACACCAAGTCTTTCAAATTGAGCGAACTTCACAAACTCCACCAGTTCACCAAAATCCTCGTCAGTTTCGCCAGGATGTCCAACGAGTAGTGTTGTTCGTAACGCCATTCCTGGAATTTCTTTTCTAAAATAACGGATCAATTCATAGGTTTGTTCTTTCGTTATTCCACGTCGCATATTTTTTAATAGTTTGTTACTGATATGCTGAACGGGAACATCCAAATAGTTACAAATATTGGCTTTTGATTTCATAACCTCAATTACATCATAAGGAAATTTTGCGGGGAAAGTATAATGTAATCGCAACCATTTTAATCCTTTTATATCCGATAATTTATCAATTAGCTCAGCCAATTTGGGTTCTTTGTAAAGATCTATTCCATAATAAGATAAATCTTGTGCTATTAAAATAATCTCTTTAACTCCTTGATCAATAAGAAATTCGGCTTCCTTTATTAGTTCGGCTATTGGTCTTGATCGGTGTTGTCCTTTAATGAGAGGAATTGCACAAAACGAGCAGGTGCGATCACAACCTTCAGATATTTTTAAATAAGCATAATGTTTAGGTGTAGTAAGGAGTCTTTCTCCTACCAATTCTTCTTTATAATGTGCACCAATGGATTCTACAAGCTCCTTAAGATTATAAACGCCAAAATATTTGTCTACAACAGAAATTTCTTGCTCAAGTTCGCTTTTATATCTTTCAGATAAGCAGCCAAATACAAAAAGTTTCTCTATTTTATTCGTATTTCTTAACCCTTCAAATTGTAAGATGGTTTCAATGGATTCTTGTTTAGCATCATTAATAAAACCACAGGTATTAATAACAACTATTTCCGAATGCTCATTGGAGTCGTGAACCACTTTAAACCCATTTGATTCGAGTTGTTTCATAAGTGACTCAGAATCAACTAAATTCTTGGAACAACCTAAGGTAATGATATTGACCTTTTTAGCGCTTTTTGTTTTCATATAAATACAATAAAACCTGCTGGAACCATCCAACAGGTTAATTTATAGCTTATTAATCTCTTTAATTTGAAAATAAAGAATCAACAAATTCCTTTCGGTTAAATACTTGTAGATCTTCTACTCCTTCTCCTATACCAATATATTTTACTGGTATCTTAAACTGATCAGAAATACCAATAACGACTCCGCCTTTAGCTGTACCATCCAACTTAGTTAATGCCAAGGCAGTAACATCTGTAACATTTGTAAATTGTTTTGCTTGCTCAAAAGCATTTTGTCCTGTCGATCCATCTAAAATGAGTAATATTTCATGTGGCGCATCCGGAATAACCTTTTGCATAACCTTTTTAATCTTACCCAGCTCGTTCATTAAATTAACTTTATTGTGCAATCTGCCGGCAGTATCGATAATTACAATATCAGCGCCGTTAGCTTTTGCCGATGATAGAGCATCATATGCTACTGAAGCCGGATCTGAGCCCATTTTTTGTTTCACAATAGGAACATCAACACGCTCGGCCCAAATAGTTAGTTGATCAACCGCCGCTGCTCGGAAAGTATCTGCAGCGCCTAAATAAACTTTTTTACCTAATGTTTTAAATTGATGTGCCAGTTTTCCAATGGTAGTTGTTTTTCCAACACCATTCACTCCCACAACCATGATTACGTATGGATCATTGCTTGAATTAAAACTAAGATTAAAATCCTGAGAGTTATTCTCTTCTAATAAAAGTGCTATTTCCTCTTTCAGGAGTTTATTTAATTCGTCTGTACCAAGGTATCTATCTTCTGAAACTCTTTTCTCGATACGTTCAATAATTTTTATGGTTGTATCTACGCCAACATCCGAAGAAATTAATACCTCCTCAAGATTATCAAGAACTTCGTCATCCACTTTTGATTTACCAACAACGACCCTTGATAATTTTTTAAATACACTTTCCTTGGTTTTCTCAAGACCTTTGTCCAGAGTGTCTTTCTTCTCTTTTGAAAATATTCCGAACGTACCCATTCTTGCTTGTTTTTCTAAAATTTGCTTGCCTACTGACCTACAGAATTATCAGCCACTAAATTACTACAATTTACTTTATGCCAGAAATAAAAAAAGCCTTCTTTTAGACAAGAAAGCTTATTTCATAAAATATGTGATAAGAATTATTTCTTAGCGAAAAAATCCTTTAATTTATCGTTATGTACCATTTCTTGTACGTACTGGAAACCACCTTTTTCAGATTTTACCATCTTAATGCATTTAGTGTAATTTCTTCCAGCACCTGTTTGTAAACTTGCAACTGCTTTCTTAGCCATATCTCAATTATTTTATTTCTTTATGAACTGTTACTTTCTTTAGAATAGGATTGTATTTTTTCAATTCTAATCTATCAGTAGTATTCTTCTTATTTTTTGTTGTAATATATCTAGAAGTTCCAGGTTGTCCTGATTCTTTATGTTCAGTACACTCTAAAATAACCTGAACTCTGTTTCCTTTTTTTGATGCCATTTCCTAGTCCCTTCCTATTTTAATATTTTGCGATATAACCTTTATCTTTTGCGTCTTTTAAGGCTACTTTCAAACCTTTTTTGTTAATGGTTCTAACACCTGAAGCTGTTACTCTAAGAGTAATCCAACGGTCTTCTTCTTCAAAGTAAAACTTTTTGTTCATTAAGTTTGGGTAGAATCTTCTCTTAGTTCTCCTCTTTGAGTGGGAAACATTGTTTCCAACCATTACTTTCTTTCCAGTTATTTGACAGATTCGTGACATTTTTATTTAATTTTTATATCTTATTTCTCAAACAGATCGCAAAATACGCGATTTTTATTTAATTAATCAAATATATTGGGTAAAAATTTATTAAAAAATTACAATTCTATTCCAAGTATCAGTTTTCTCAACATGTTCAGAGCTATTATGGATGCCATTTGAATATTTCTACCGCGATGATTACCAAGCACATACTTCTTGCTTAAGACCATCGTTTCGCTTGCTACAGCAATCCATGTAGTTCCAACAGGTTTTTCTTCAGTGCCTCCTCCCGGACCTGCAATTCCAGATGTAGCAATTGAAAAATCCGATTTATATAGTCTCCTTACTCCCATTGCCATTTCTTCAACAACCTGTTTACTTACTGCCCCATAATTAACTATGCTATTGTTATTTACAAATAAGACTGCTTCTTTAATTTGATTAGAATAAGCAACTACTCCACCTAAAAAATATTCTGAGCTTCCTGGAATGGATGTAATAAGATGTGATATATTTCCTCCTGTACAGCTTTCAGCCAGGCTAAGTGTCTTCTTTTCTTTATTCAAAAGCATTCCTACAATATCTTCAAGCTTGTCATTATCGTAACCACAAATCAACCTAGGGATCAATATTTTAAGTTTTTTAACCTGATCGGAAATTAAATTGATTAAATGTTCTTGATTGGTTCCTTTTGCGGTTAAACGCAGTTTAATTATCCCTGGAGAAGGTAAATAAGCAACAGATATTTCTTCAGGAATTTGATTCTCCCATTCTTCAAGATGCTCCGCTAACTTTGATTCGGGCCAGCCTTGAGTTAAAATTACTTTATGAATAATATAATATCCTTTTTCAATTTTTGCAAGTTCAGGTAAGATGAATTGGGTCATCATCCTTTTCATTTCGAAAGGTACTCCAGGCATTGAAATGTATGTAACATCACCCTTATTGAATAACATTCCCGGGGCTGTGCCAATCTCATTTTTTATAATACTACAATTTTCAGGAACATCAGCTTGTTTCACATTCCTGTCATTCATATGTGCTTTTCGTTTGATCACAAATTCTTCCACATGCTTCAGCACTTCTTTGTTTTGGACAAGTTTTGTGTCGAAATATTCAGCAAGTGTTTTTTTAGTAATATCATCATCGGTTGGTCCTAAGCCTCCTGTAATTAAAACTAAATCAGTATTTTTTCGGGCATTATTTAATGCTTTAAATATTTCGTCCTTTTTATCTGATATTGAAACAATTCTAACAACATCTATTCCTAGGAGGTTCAATTCTTGAGCAATCCATGCCGAGTTGGTATCAACCGTTTGCCCAATGAGTATCTCGTCGCCTATAGTAATGATCTCTGCTTTCATATTACTTGAATTTCTCAATAAACTTTAATCGTTGCAATAAAGTTGGATGTGAATAATTAAAAAACACATACCACGGGTGTGGTGTTAGGTTTGATAAATTATGGACTGAAAGATTTTTTAAAGCATTTTGTAGATAAATGCCCTTATATTGTTGTGAGGCAAACTGATCCGCTGCATATTCGTTTTTTCTTGAAACTATATTCATAAATAATCCTATGATAGTAGATATAGGACTGTATAGGAATCCAAAAGTAATTAAACCCAGATGAAAACTGGGTATTTCTGATCCCAAAGCTTTAGACAACTCAGGATTGCCAACAAATAAAGAAAGTATATATAAAGTAAGACCTGTTTGCAGAATAGAGGTAAAAACAGAAATTAAGGTATGTTTTTTCTTATAATGTCCTATTTCATGTGCTAATACCGCAACAATCTCTTCTTTGCTTAATTTCTCTATTAAAGTATCAAAAAGTACGATCTTTTTCTTTTTTCCCAGCCCGCTAAAATAAGCATTGGCCTTTGTACTTCTTTTTGATCCATCAATAACGTAGACATTGTCCAACTTAAACTCTGCGTTATCACAAAAATTTGTTATTTCAGTTTTTAATTCACCATCTTCCAATGGATTAAGTTTATTAAACAATGGAACTATAATCGATGTGTAAAACATCGTCATAAAAACCATGAATATACTCACAGCAATCCAGGCGTAGATCCAAAATGAATTACCAACTGTATTGTAAAACCAAATGATTAAACTGATCAATCCTCCACCTATAATCACTGCAATGAACCACCCTTTAATTTTATCTAATATAAAAGTTCTGACACTTGTTTTATTAAATCCAAATTTTTCTTCGATAACAAAGGTATCGTAGATATTAAAAGGTAAATGAAGAATATCAGAAGCAAACATGATTATTCCAAAAAATATTAGTGCAATGAAGATGGAATTTGAGGTAAAAGAACGTGCCATTTCATCAACAAAAGCGAATCCGGAAAAATACAAAAAGATTAAAATTAAAGCTAAATTAAAGCTACTGGTAAGGATGGAAAATTTATGATTGGTTTTATCATACTCTTGTGATTTTTTATATTTTTCTTCATCATATATACCTTTTAATTCGTCTGGAAGAGTTGAGCTTCTCTTTGTGGCATTTAAATAATCAAGAAATTGTTCTAATGCATAATCGAATATAAGAATACCAATTATAAAATAAAAAATAAGTTGCTGCATAATTCCTTTTGTATTTTGAAATGAAGGTCCAAAATTACTAAAAAGTGGTGAGTAAATTATCTGAATAAATTTAATAAATCTGTTTGTCCAGTTTCTTTAAATCCGTTTGGCGGGATTTAAGCATTGAAATATAGTATCTGGTTCTTGATTTATTCTTTATTTTTTTGGATTGTTCCGCCCAGGCAATGGCTAAATCTAGCTTTCCAAGCATTTCGTTGGCAAATGCAAGATTAAAGCACGCTCTGCTGGCTATTTCCTTATCAATATCATCTATATAATTTTCCCAGATGGTTATAGCCTCTTGCCAATTATATTTTTGTACAAGATCAGCTGCTTTTTCAAAATCCTGGTTTCCTAAATGAAAATAATACCTGTTTTCTGATTTCCAACCTGGAAATATTCTATTGGCATAATCAGCGGCTGCAAAATAACTTGTTTCTCTAATAGATCGTTCAACACTTGGCATCTTACTTTCCAGATCCGATTTTAAATAACTCATTCTTTCCCAATACAGTGTGTCTATGTAATTATAACGATCTAATCGTTTTTTCTCTATTAAATCGAAAACACTCCAATAAATATTCACGGATAATTCTCTATATCTGTAATACTCTACAGGTACAGAATAATATTCTGTAAACGAATCGCTTGTCATAGACATTCTCATAGAGTCCAAAACAACAAAAATATCTGCATTAGTTCCTTGGGTAAGATCTGTCAAATATTTCCATGAAATGGTATCTTGCTGATACAGTTTACTTTTGTTAGGATATCCTCTCACATATAAAAAACTTGTTGTATCAACACCTGCCGAAAATTTTACAGCATCCATAAATCCCAAACTCATTTCCTGGGTAATAATATTATATAATAAGGTATCAATTTTTTCATCATGATTTATATCAGTAGCCATATTAATAAATACAATTTGATTGTAATTACCCGGGAAATCAATATCAGCAGGAACAATGGTTTCAATTCGAATGGTACTTAATGGATTACAAGAATGAAGAATAGTACTAGTTATCAGAACTGTATAAAAGATTATTTTTCGTAATTTCATTTTTAACAACAACTTATTTAGTGATATGAACTTTAGAAAATAAAAATATTACTACTACAAAAATAATACCATATAGAAACAAAAAAAGCACCTATTTTTGTTCATAAGTGCTTTTAATTTATATTAGAACTTTATGTTTTAGGTATTCATTGCTCCACAAACGTTAATTACCTGTCCGCTAACGTATGTTGATAAATCTGATGCTAAAAATAAGGTAGTATTAGCAACATCTTCAGGTGTTCCACCTCTTCTCAAAGGAATTTGTTGTTCCCATGCTTTTCTAACATCTTCTGGCAATTTAGCAGTCATTTCAGTAATGATAAAGCCTGGTGCTATTGCATTACAGCGAA
>PKTC01000411.1 GCA_002869305.1 Marinilabiliales bacterium | reverse complement strand
CAATAAGTATTCATTAAAGATAATTATCAGGGTGGTTCTGATTTTCCTCACCCTTTTGGCAGTTGTTTATTTCATTTCTAAACCGAATAAACTGGTGTCCGCAAGTTTTTTTATCCTATTGACATGCATACAATTGTTTTCATTAATACATTATTTTAATGCGATAAATAGAGACTTGGCAAGGTTTTTAATTGAACTTAAGGAACAGGATGTTACTGAAATATTCTTTCCAGAAAATATCGAAAGAAATTTTAAAAATGTAAAGTATTCATTTCAGCAAATATTAGATGAAATCAAGAAATCACGGCGCGAAAAAATAAGTCAAAAGCACTACTTTGATTATATTATAGAAAATATTGGAGAGGGCCTCATTTCTTTCGATGATGATGGGAGAGTCGAGGCAATCAATGCTAAGGCAAAATCGCTGCTTGGTATTGAGTATCTAAATTCTATATGGGATCTAGATAAAATTCAAATAGGATTACCATCAAAAATTACCAAAGCAAGAGTTGGGAGTCAAGAATTGATTAAAACTAAAATTAAGAATCAATATCTTGAATTATTGTTTCGTACCTCCGAAGTTAAAATTGAAAAAAAACATATAAGAATTATTACCTTCCAGGATATTAAAAGAGAGCTTGAATTAAAAGAAGTAAGAGCCTGGAAAAAATTAATGAGAGTGTTAACCCATGAGATGATGAATTCGTTAACTCCAATAACGACTCTTTCTGTTGCAATAAGAAGAATTTTGAAATCAAACGAGAAATTAAACTCTATAAACGATTTAAAGAATGAACAAATAATTGATATTTATAAAAACAATGAAGCGATTGAGAATAGGAGTATAGGGTTGCTGCATTTTATCAATCAATTCAGACAAGTATGGAAGATACCAGAATTGAAATTAGATAATGTCGAAATATTACCATTTTTATATGAAATTAAACAGCTCTTTTTTGAAGAGATAAAGCTAAAGAAAATAGATTTTCAACTGACTGTAGAGCCTGAAAATATTAATATTCAATTTGATAAGAAATTAATTGAACAAGTTATAATTAATTTAATAAAAAATGCTATTGAAGCTCTTGAAAGTAATGAAAATAAAGAAATTATAATACAAGCAAAAAAGAGGAAGGAATCTTCACTAATTGTAGTTATAGATAATGGAAGTGGTATTAGCAAAACTTTTCATGAAGAAATCTTTATTCCATTTTTTACAACTAAAGAGAAGGGGTCTGGTTTAGGATTAAGTATCTCGAAAGAAATTATGCAAAAACATCGAGGAGAAATCAATTTTGAATCAGTTCAGGAACCAGAACCTTCTACACAATTCTACCTGGTATTTCCAACATAGAGATTCGTACATTTTTGATTTTCTTCAATATTTATTCAAACATATATTTATATAGATAAATTGCTGCAATTGAAAAATAATTTGTATATTAATCAACCTATTCTAATGTAATTTGTTAAGATAACAAACTTGCCTTAGTGTACTGATTTTACTGACGAATTAAAGATATTAATATATTAAAATTAGAAAATATGCCATTTGATCTTGATCTCATTAAAGACATTTACAATCAATTCGATTCAAAAATTAACAGAGTTAGGAAAACACTTAATCGGCCATTAACTTTAGCTGAAAAGATTCTTTATACTCACATATACTCAAACGAAATAAATTCCTTTACAAGAGGTGAAGATTATGTAGACTTTACTCCAGATAGAGTTGCAATGCAAGATGCGACAGCGCAAATGGCTCTTTTGCAGTTTATGAATTCCGGAAAAGATAGAGTGGCTGTTCCTACAACAGTTCATTGTGATCATTTAATTTTAGCGTATAAAAATGGACATCAGGATTTAAAGGATTCAAAAGTAACCAATAAAGAAGTTTTTGATTTTTTAGAATCTGTTTCAAATAAATATGGAATTGGTTTTTGGGAGCCTGGAGCAGGAATTATTCATCAAGTAGTGCTTGAAAATTATGCATTTCCTGGAGGCATGATGATAGGTACAGATTCTCACACTCCAAATGCAGGAGGATTAGGGATGTTAGCTATTGGAGTTGGAGGTGCAGATGCAGTAGATGTAATGGCTGGTATGCCATGGGAGCTAAAAATGCCTAAGTTAATTGGTGTTAAACTTACCGGAAAGTTAAATGGTTGGGCTGCACCCAAAGATGTTATTTTAAAGTTAGCAGGAATATTAACGGTAAAAGGAGGTACAGGTTATATTGTTGAGTATTTTGGTGAAGGCTCGCAATCTATTTCGGCAACTGGCAAGGGTACTATATGTAACATGGGTGCCGAAATCGGAGCAACTACCTCATTATTTGCTTACGATCATTCAATTGAGCGATACTTAAAAGCTACAGGAAGAACTGAAATAGCAAATCTTGCCAATGAAGTTAAAAAGCACCTAATCCCAGATCAGGAGGTAATTGAAAGTCCTGAAAAGTATTATGATCAAGTCATTGAAATAAACTTATCGGAATTAGAACCTCATGTAAATGGACCTTTTACACCAGATAAAGCGACTCCTATTTCGCAATTAAAAGATGAAGCTGTTAAAAACGGATGGCCTTTAGATATTGAAGTTGGACTTATTGGTTCTTGCACTAACTCATCTTATGAAGATATTTCAAAAGCTGCATCAATAGCTCGGCAAGCTGTTGAAAAAGGATTAAAAGCAAAATCAGCATTTACGGTTACTCCGGGTTCTGAGCAAGTAAGATATACGGTCGATCGGGATGGATTTATCGAATCATTAAATAAAATTGGAGCCAATGTGTTTGCAAATGCTTGCGGACCGTGCATAGGTCAATGGAAACGTGTAAATTCCGAGCAGCAGAAAAAAAATACCATTGTACATTCTTTTAACAGAAATTTTTCTAAAAGAGCCGATGGAAATCCAAATACACATGCATTTGTAACTTCACCTGAATTGGTTACTGCAATGGTTTTAGGTGGAAGCCTAGGCTTTAATCCGCTTAAAGATGAATTGATTAATGCTAAAGGCGATAAAGTAAGATTAGATCCTCCGAGCAGCACAGAACTTCCTGAAAAAGGATTTGAGGTTAAAAACAATGGTTTTAAAGCTCCAGCATCAAAAGGTGAAAAAGTTGAAGTTAAAGTAGCTCCTGATTCTAATAGATTGCAATTACTTGATGCTTTCGAACCATGGGATAGAAACAATCTAATTGGAGCCAGGTTGCTTATTAAAGCGCTTGGAAAATGCACTACCGATCATATTTCTATGGCCGGGCCCTGGTTAAAATATAGAGGTCACCTGGATAATATCTCCGACAATATGCTTATTGGTGCGGTAAATGCTTTTACTGAGAAAACAAATTCAGTGAAAAATCAGTTAACGGGGGAATATGATGAGGTACCAAAAGTGCAAAGAGCTTATAAAGCAGCAAATATTCCAAGTATTGTAGTTGGTGATCATAATTATGGAGAAGGATCTTCTCGCGAACATGCAGCTATGGAGCCTAGGCATCTGGGAGTAAAAGCGGTAATTGTAAAATCATTTGCAAGAATTCACGAAACGAATCTTAAAAAACAAGGAATGTTAGCACTAACATTTGTTAATGAAGATGATTACAACCTTATTCAAGAAGATGATAAGTTTAATTTTATAAATCTCAAGGACTTTGCACCTAAACGAATTCTGGAACTGGAGATTGTGCATATCAATGGTAAAAAAGAAACAATCGAACTTGCACACACCTATAATCAGCAACAAATAGAATGGTATAAAGCCGGATCAGCACTAAATTTAATTAAATCACAAAATAAATAATTCTTTATGCAAAAAATTAAAGTTACGAATCCCGTAGTTGAAATTGATGGGGACGAAATGACCCGAGTAATTTGGAAATTAATAAAAGAAAAGTTAATTCTTCCATACCTTGATATTGATTTGAAATATTATGATTTGAGTATTCAGAAAAGGGATGAAACAAACGATCAAATTACAATTGATTCAGCCGAAGCGATAAAAAAATATAACGTTGGAGTAAAATGTGCCACCATTACACCTGATGAGGCCAGAGTTGAAGAGTTTGGGCTAAAGCACATGTGGAAATCTCCTAACGGAACGATAAGAAAAATTCTAGGAGGTACAGTTTTTAGAGAACCAATTCTCATGAATAATATAAAACCAGTAGTTAGAAATTGGACAAAACCAATTTGTATTGGTCGTCATGCATACGGAGACCAGTATATTGCAACAGATTTTTTGGTTAAAGGGAAAGGAAAATTAAAAGTTACGTTTACTCCTGAAGGTGGTGGAGAAGAAGTGAGTTATGATGTTCATAATTTCGACGATGATGGCGTTGCTATGGTTATGTTTAACCTAGACGAATCGATCAGAGGTTTTGCCAGATCGTGTATGAACCAGGCTATTCTTAAAAAATGGCCATTATATCTCTCAACAAAGAATACAATCCTAAAAAAATACGACGGAAGGTTTAAAGATATATTTCAAGATATTTATGAAATGGAATTCAAGTCTAAATTTGATGAAATAGGAATAACCTATGAGCATAGATTAATTGATGATATGGTTGCAGCTGCTATGAAATGGGATGGTGATTTTGTATGGGCTTGTAAAAATTATGATGGTGACGTTCAATCCGATAGTCTTGCACAAGGATTTGGTTCGCTAGGTTTGATGACTTCAACACTCATTACACCAGACGGAAAAACAATGGAAGCAGAAGCGGCGCATGGAACTGTTACAAGGCATTACAGGCTACATCAGAAGGGGAAACCTACATCAACCAATCCAATTGCATCTATTTTTGCATGGACCAGAGGATTAGCTTTTCGAGGCATGCTCGATAAAAATGAAAAATTAATTCAGTTTGCAAATAGTCTGGAAGAAGTTTGTATTAAAACTGTTGAGTCAGGAAAGATGACTAAAGACCTTGCACTAATAATTCATGGAGATAAGCTAAGCGAGCAACATTATTTAAATACTGAAGATTTTTTAAGTGAAATTGACAAGGGCTTAAAATTAGCTCTTCAAAATTAAGTTTTAAATTGAATCATCAACCATAAACTATATTCTTAAAAGCTATAACATGAAAAAAGATATTAACGATTTCGATTCATTATTAAAAGATTTAACCGCAACAATTCAAAAGACCAGCAGAATTGATGATAAATTATGGCAAAAGTATCATGTAAAGCGTGGTTTAAGGAATGAAGACCATAGCGGTGTTTTGGTAGGATTAACCAATATTGGAAATGTTGTTGGTTATCATCGTGAAGAAGGTAAAATAATACCACGTAATGGTGAATTGTATTATAGAGGATATAATATACACCATATTGTTGAAGGATTTCAAAAAGATGGAAGACACGGATTTGAAGAAACCGTTTTTTTACTGTTATCAGGTAGATTGCCAATGAAACCTGTACTGGATCGATTTACAGAACTCCTTGCAGCTCAAAGAGAACTGGATCCTGCAATTAAAATGAGTATCCTCGATTTTAAGGGTGTGGATATTATGAATGTACTTGCACGAACTGTAATGGTAATGTATGCAAGAGATCTTGAAGCTGATGTTATTACACGTGAGAATCTGATAGTTCAATCAATTAAACTAATTGCAAGTTTCCCAACTATAATTAGTTATGCATATCATAGTATGCAGCATTATTATAGAAACAAAACATTATATATAAGACATCCAAGGCCAGAACTTTCAATGGCTGAGAGTTTTCTATATATGCTAAAAGGTGAAGGAAATTACACAAAGCTTGATGCTGACGTTTTAGATTTGGCTCTGGTACTTCACTCAGAACACGGTGGAGGTAATAACTCTACTTTTACGGTTCGCGTTATTAGTTCATCTAATACAGATACATATTCTGCAATAACAGCTGGTATCGGTTCTTTAAAAGGTCCTTTGCATGGAGGTGCAAACCTTCGAGTAAATCATATGTTTGATCATTTAAAGAAAGTTATTAAAAACTGGAACTGTGATGATGAAATTAAGAATTACATGTTGAAGGTATTAAAAAAAGAAGCTTATGACCGGACAGGAAAAATTTATGGTATTGGACATGCCGTTTATACCCAGTCGGACCCGAGATCTGAGATCTTAAAAGCGATGGCAAAAAAATTAGCGATAGAAAAAAATAGGTTAGACGAGTTTGAATTTTTGCATGCTATTGAACGAATGGGAATCGATGCGTTTATGGATTATAAGGGAACTAAAGCAGGGAAAGTGGTTTGTGCTAATGTCGATTTTTATTCTGGTTTTGTTTATGAAATGATTGGAATTCCAAGAGAACTGTATACTCCATTATTTGCAATGGCAAGAATTGTGGGATGGTGTGCGCATAGAATTGAGGAGCTTAATTTCGAAAAGAAAAGAATTATAAGACCTGCATATAAAAATGTGTGCGAATGGAAAGATTATAAAAACTTAAAAGAAAGATAAATAAAAAGGCTGTTAAAAACAGCCTTTTTATTTAAATGTTTTTTGATCCTTATGCCAAATTATTATCAACTTTTTTATTGCAAAATTCATTGAGGTAATCGTTCTCTTTTCGTAAATTTTAACTTTTTCATTTATAGTATATATCTATGCTCAATAGACACAAGTTATCTTTTTACACCCGATTGTTTTATTGGTTTAGCACCATTCTTTCTCAAATCTTTTGATTTTACTTTTGATTTGAGATTACTCTTGGATCCGTCATACCAAAGATCTAGCCCTTGATTTACAACCCAAAGTAAATCAAAGTGGTAATCTTCAATCCATTCAACATAGGTGTTTGGGTCGTTTTCGAAATATGCTCTTATTTCCATAAAGTCCCATGCGTCATAGTATCCTGTTGACCTCCATAATCCATCATTAGGTATAGTGATATAGTCTATAATCTCGTAATCAGTATCCCCCCAATTAACAATTAATGGCGTTAAATCATCTGGACCATAATTCTGAACATTAATAAAAACAAAGTAATCTTCAATTATGAAATCCCAATATACCGCTTCATCTAAATTTACATTTGAATTCCAATAAATTAATAAGCCTACAGGTATGTCAGTGGCTCCACCGTAAGTAAAATACCCTGAAGTTTCAGCGTAGTAACTTATTACAGGATTATCAATATTAGACAAAAGAATATAATCATCTACAGGAACCATTTTATCCTCGGAATTATGTGTTATATAGATATCTGCCCATGTTGGGTTGTAGAAGTCACCTATGTTTATATAATCATATTTTGTTATCTCTCTTGATCCATCTCCATTTCTAACCGTAAGAGTAACATTAAATGTACCTGCTTCATTATAAGTAACTATTGGATCTCTTTCATAGGATATCGAAGGAGTTCCTCCCTCAAATGTCCAAATCCATTCTTGTGGATTATCGGTTGAAATATCTGTAAATGCGATTGTGATTTCTTTGTTAGTTGAAGAATATTCATTTGCATAAAAATCAGGAGAAGGAGGCTCAGGTTTCTCACATGAAGATAGAATAATGATAAATGCCAAAGATGTAAAGGCTAAATTTATATAGTATTTTTTGCTCATGATATAGAAGTATTATGTTAAACATTAAAACATAAGCAAAATTAATACCAAAATATATCGAACAGATTATTTAATTCTAATTCGCTTGCAGGTCTTCCCTAATGTACATTACAATTTTCCAACGATCTTCTTGTGAAAGTTGAGAAGCATGAGCGCCCATAATCTTTATTCCAACATTAATAATGTGATAAATTTCTCCTTCAGGACGGGTAACTGTTTTTTCCAAAAGTAGATTTGCTGGAGGATAAGCATATTTTTTGCTGGTATATAGAAAGCCTTGTCCATCTCCCTTTTCACCATGACATTGTGAACAGAATCTTTCAAATTGCAGTTTTCCTTGTGCAAGATTTGTTTCATTTTTCTCCAAAGGGTTAAAATATTTTTTGCCAGCTAAAAGCATGTCTTCATCCGTTTTCTTCAAAGGATATGCCATTATACCACGAGGGATTGTTCCTTCAGCAGGCTTTCTTAGGGTCATATTGTCTTCAAAATTAGGGTTCTCACTATAGGTGTCAAATGCCTGGGATTTTTCCATGTCAGGCAAATAACTGCGCCCGCGTTCTGTACTTCTTTTATCGCATGATGAAAGAATTATAAAACAGCTAAGAATAATATATGTGAATCTGAACTTTTTCATATTAAAACTATAGATTTTCATAATGGAAACTTTCTTGTAAATAAGGATGATTTTTAGATAAAAGATTCGCTTTAGTGAGCGATTGTAAAACTACCCAAAGAAATATACCAATAAAACCAATGGTCAACCCTACATCGAATAATCCTATTTGTTGAACTTCTTTCATTGTTCCTGGAAATATCATCAAATACTGATCTACCCACTGTCCTGCAAAAACCACTACAGCCATAGCTGTTACGATCCATAAAATTCGTCTGAATTTCCTGATAACCAAAACTAAAAAAGGAATTAAGAAATTTAGAACTAAATTTAAAAAGAATAAGAATCGATAATTTTCAACACGTTTAATAAAGTAGAATGTTTCTTCAGGAATATTGGCATACCAAATCAACATAAACTGAGAAAACCACAAATACATCCAAAATATGCCGAACGAAAATAAGTATCTAGCTAAATCATGAATGTTTTCCGTAGTAATAAATTCTAAATATCCCATTTTTCTTAAAATCGCAATAACGATAATGATTATTGCAAAACTTTTTACGATGACACCGGATAAAACATACCAACCAAATAAGGTGCTAAACCAATGTGCTTCAATAGACATTAGCCAGTCCCATGCAAATGTTACAATGCTAAGAGCGAAGAAAACTAGAAATAGCGCAGCATACGTTCTGCTTTTATTGTAGAATTTAAGACCGTCATCCAGATCGCTTTTCTTCGATAATTTTCTTAAGACTACTGTAAGCAATATCCAAACTGCTAGATAAATAATTAATCTTACAATAAAAAAAGGAATGTTCAGATATGCTTCTTTTTGCATGATAATAGGATCATGATGCACTTCGTGTGTCCAATGAAAAACATGAT
>PKTC01000153.1 GCA_002869305.1 Marinilabiliales bacterium | reverse complement strand
CTGTATCAAGCATTTTTGGCAACTTAACACCATTAATTAACATCCTTCGGGCTATATATGGATAATCGAATTCTTTACCATTATGTGCACATAATTGAAGATCTGAATTCGAAGCATGGTATTTTTTAAGCATTTGAGCAAATTCTTCCAAAATAATCTTTTCGTATTCACCAAAGAAAGATTTAAGTCTAAATGCCTTTTTCTCACCTTTAGTAATTAAAATTCCAACTGAAATACATATGATTTTTCCAAACTCAGAATATATTCCAGCTCGTTGATAAACATCTGAGGCTGATTGATTTTCATCTCTAAAATATGCAGATTTCTTTTCCCATAATTCCTTAAATGTATCAGGAACAGAATCAAAACTTTCGTATAGAGGAACTGTTTCAATATCCAAAAATAAAACGTTCTCAGTTTTAATATTATCAAGCATAATTCTTAACTATTTATTTTTACTAATATTCAGATTCTTTTCAATTATTGATGATAATATATCAATCCCAACTTTATTTTCACCTCCTTGCGGAATTATAACATCAGCATATCTTTTGGTAGGTTCAATAAACTGAAGGTGCATCGGTTTTACTGTTTTCTCATATCGTTCTAAAACCTTATTTACTGACCTACCACGCTCAATAATATCCCGTTGGATTACTCTCATTAATCGATCGTCTGTATCGGCATCAACAAAAACTTTAATGTCCATTAAATTTCGAAGTTGAGCATTCTGAAGAATTAATATCCCTTCAACAATAATAACTTTTTTAGGCTCAACATTAATGGTCTCCTTCGAGCGCGTACAGGTAAGATAAGAATATATAGGTTGCTGAATTCCTTTTCCGTCCTTCAACATTTTAATGTGTTCAATAAGCAATTTAAATTCCAGTGATCGTGGATGGTCAAAATTTATTTCTTGTCGTTCTTCTAATGGCAAATGTCCACTATCTTTATAATAAGAATCCTGTGGAATAATAGCTACTTCATTCTTAGGTAGATTTTCTACTACTTTTCTTACAACCGTTGTTTTTCCAGATCCTGTACCTCCTGCAATACCAATAATAAAAGACATATCAATAAATTTTTAATAACTTTAAGCTTAATTTGGCATGAAGATAATATAAATTTACACAAAAATTTTAAATCATGGTTAGACATATTATCATGTTCAGGTTTATCGATGTAAAAGATCCTGAAGATTGCATGCAAAAAGCAAATAGAATAAAAGCAGCTTTTGCACCATTAAGAAACATTATTAATGTAGTTGAATCATATGAAGTAGCTATTAATGAGAAAAGCACTGATTTTTCTTATGATGTTGCACTCATTTCGGAATATAATACCTGGAGAGATTTGGATACTTATCTTAAGCATCCAGAACATCAGAAAGCAATTAGTTCTTGCAAGGACATAAAAAAAGAAAAAGCAGTTATTGATTATGAATTTTAAGTTAATACTAAAATGAGCCAGTTGTATCCTCTAAAATTTAAGCCCATCCTAAAGGAAAAAATCTGGGGTGGACAAAATTTAAAATCTAGTTTAAACAAGAATATTCCCACCAATCAAAAAATTGGCGAAAGTTGGGAAATTTCAGGTGTTCAAAATAATGTTTCAGTTGTTGAAAATGGATTCTTAGCTGGGAATAGCCTAGATGAACTTATAGAAGTTTACATGGGTGATTTAGTTGGAGACAAAATTTATGAACAATTTGGAATAGAATTTCCATTACTCATTAAATATATAGATGCCAATGATGTTCTTTCAATACAGGTGCATCCTGATGATGAGCTTGCAATGCAACGACATAGATCATATGGTAAAACTGAAATGTGGTATGTTGTTGATGCGAAGAAAAATTCAGAGTTAATTTCAGGATTTAACCATGAAATGGATAAAGAACATTACTTGCAGCATTTAAAAAATAACGAGTTACCACAAATTTTAAATTCAGTGAAAGTAAAAGCAGGAGATGTTTTTTATATTCCTGCTGGCAGAGTTCATGCAATTGGAGCTGGAATTGTACTTGCAGAAATTCAACAAACCTCGGACATTACATACAGAATTTTTGACTGGAACAGAAAGGACGAACAAGGAAATGAACGTGAGCTTCATACAGAACAAGCTCTTGATGCAATTGACTTTAAACTTTATGATAGTTATAAAACTAATTATGTTCATGAAAAAAACACAAGCTCAGAAGTTAATATCAGCAAGTATTTTCAAATAAACATTTTAGAATTTGATCAGGTCATTGAAAAAGTTTACAATCTATTGGATTCATTTGTAATTTATATGTGTCTGGAAGGAGAATTTGAAATAGAATATTACGAAACAGAAAAAATCACGGTTCAAAAAGGTGAAACTATTTTAATTCCTGCAGTGATAGAACATTTAGTTTTAAAACCTGTTGTTCAGAGTAAACTATTAGAAGTTTATATTCCTGAACATTCCAATGAAAACTAAAGATCATACAAATCAAATATTAGAATCAAAAGGGATTGTACTTTTCGATGGCTATTGTAATTTATGTTCCTGGTCGGTTCAATTTATTATAAAGAGAGATCGTAAAGATTATTTTAGGTTTGCTTCATTGCAATCCAACATTGGTCAGGATCTTTTAAAACAATTCAATTTACCAGCAGATTTGGAACAATCTGTGGTATTGTTAGAAAACAGTTCGATTTTTTTAAAGTCAGACGCTGTATTAGGAATTGTAAGAAAATTAAAAAGATCATGGAATTACTTGTATTATCTCATATACTTTCCCAAATTTTTAAGAGATGCCATTTATGATCTAATCGCAAGAAACCGTTTCAGTTGGTTTGGCAAAAAGGATAATTGCTTTTTGCCTGAAAAAGATATTAGTTATAAGTTTTTATAATCTACTTTTTAAAATACCTGTTTTTATCTTCGAAAAAATCCATTAGTTGAGTTCTTTTTTTGAAATTTGCCGAGTGCTTAACCCCTGATGGAATATAATAATGATCTCCTTTTTTGTAAGTCTTGGTATCACCTGCTATGGTTAAGTCCATTTCACCTTCAAAAACAATTCCCCATTGAGCACCATGGGAATGTTCTGCAACTACACCAATGGCCTCAATTACAAAAAAAATTGCCTGGTTATGTTCTCCCTGTAAAATTTTACCATGCACTCCATTAAATGGAATGTCAGCATCAGGGAGGTCTTTTATCATTTCTGGATAAATTGATTCTTTAAACTCTTTCATGATTTTGGTTTTTTAAAATTCTATCTTACCCTCTTCCAACAATTTATACTTCTTGCTATTTAATGCAATCAACTGACTAACAGCAGTGATTGCTGTGGCGGTTTCTAGATTGATTGTTCTTTTCTGCAGTCGAAGCATTAAAATACCATATAAGCCATTAAAACAGGCTTCCATTTCGTTCTCAACTGTTCCCTTCGACTTATTCATCAACTCAACAATTCCTTCTTTTGCTTTATTATAAGCTTCAATGTAATCAAGATGTTCCGGCGATTTTAATAATTGTAAATGAAGCTGATTTAAATCGTTAACAGTATTTTGAATAAACTGCAAATGACCTGTTTCTTTTTTGCCTTCTTCGATCATTAAATCAATCAAACCCGAATACCAATTTGAAATTTCTGTTTTTATATGATTTGGCTGATTAAACTTTTCAACAATATTCTTATTTATTTCACCAATATCTAATTTGTATGCTCGAATCAAATCCTCAATTTGCCACATATATAAAATATATTCGGCTATGTTTTCTTCTTTTTTTTGTTTAGCAACAATCATATCTATATTTTCTTTTTTAGCTGATCAATTAATCTTCTTTCTCTCTTTGTAGGCCTTCCAATTCCTCGATCTCGGATTTCAAATCCTGAAAATCTCTTCATGTCCAACTTTAACTTTTCTTCTTCCGGAGTAATATCCTCTACATAATCAACAACAATCTTTGCAGATTGTCTTTTCCCAAGCAAACCTAAAACCTTAAATTGATATGTTACAGGTGGACTTTTAACAAAGACTATTTCGCCTTTTTTTATAATCCGGGATGGTTTAACCTGTAAATCCTCAATTAAGATTCTGCCTTTTTTACATGCTTCTGAGGCCTGGCTCCTAGTCTTGAATATACGAACCGCCCACAACCATTTATCTATGCGTAAATTATCTTCTTCTTTAATCACAATATTGTTGGTTATTTATTAACACATTGCGTATTGCTTCCAAATTCAGAAAGTTTTACAAAAACTTCCCTTTCAACTTCACCCAATTGGAATTTTGTGTATTTATCAAAAACATGTAAAAGTAACTCCATATTTTTCTGACCTGTATACTCCTCAAAACTAACATCTATTCTCTTATCTTTTAAAGAATCAATACGAAAACATAAAACTGGATCTTTACATGAAAAATCAAAATTTAACAAATCAATTTCCTTTTGAATACCATCTTTTATTTTGAAGAACACAGTCATGTTGTTGATGTCATAAACTATACTCCATTGGGTATCATTTTGTTTTACATAATTTAATATTTCTAATGCTTCTGTAACAACACTAAAATGCTTGCGCAACTTTAATTTCTCTAGCATTTGAGCACATCTTACAAATCTCTCATTTGAAGAATTAGTTTTAGGAATTGATATATCTCCACCGAAACCTTCAAAATTCCTTAAATATTTAAGTGAATTTTTATAATGATTATTACTTAAAATAGGATAATCAATATGTTCATTTTCATAATAAAACATTTGATTGTCGTAAAATTCAATTATAGCTTTATTTCCTTTTTTATCAGAAATTAAATAATGCAGATTAATAAAAATTGGCTTTATGAATAAAGAATCTTTAATATTCTTTAGCTCATCTACAGAACTATAATTATCTAAAATATATTGAACAAACTGAAATTCATTTAAAACAAATGATTTCCGCTTAGGAACTTTTCCCCAATTATTAAGTTCTTCAATGACCAATCCCTTTTCGTTCATTCCACCTAAAGGAAATTCTTTGCCGAACTGGTTAAAAGTTAAGCTGCCATATTTTGATATCCATGAGATTTTGTTATCAGAATCAGCAAATGCTGTTTTTGCGGTACATCGTTTATTAATTATTATTAAACCATCCTCGATAGGCCAATCCAAATTCTTAGCTAAAATGAATTGTTTATTAGTTTCAATAATAAATGCTGTACATGCATGTATAGCCGATTCCTTTAGAAAGAATATGATAAAAATTAGACTAATTAGTTGTAAAGCTTTTTTAATCATGTAAAGTAAGAAATATTGAATTCGAAGTTATAAAAGAAAAAGAATAGTTCAAAAGAAACTATTTATTATTGTACTCGTTCATTGTGTTTGTGATACCAACGGTACCAAAGCTTTTTATCGCTTCAATTGCAAGTTCAATTCTTGGTCGTAAGTGTACTTTTTCTTCATCGGTCCATGGACTAAGAACATAATGAGCCTGGGCGCCTTTTGGATAATCATCGCCAATTCCAAACCTCAAACGTGCATAGTTCTGGTGTCCTAATGCCAAGTTTATGTCTTTTAATCCGTTATGACCTGCATCCGCTCCTTTTCCTCTTATTCTTAAAGCTCCAAAAGGTAAAGCAACATCATCCACTACAACTAATAGCTTGTCCGTTTTAAGTTTTTCTTTTTGTAACCAGAAGTTTACAGCTTTACCACTTAAATTCATATAAGTGGTTGGTTTTATAAGGACATAAGTTCGTCCCTTAAATTTATATTCAGCTCGATACGCATAACGCCTATCCTGAAAAGAAATATTGGATGCATCAGCTAATGCATCCAATATCTTAAATCCAATGTTGTGACGAGTATTTATATACTCGTTACCTATATTTCCTAAACCGACAATAAGGTATTTCACAAACCAATTATCTGTTTAATTAATTACCAATTTATTATTCAGCAGCCTCTTCTTTAGGAGCTTCTCCTCCTTCAGCTGGTGCTTCAGCTCCTTCTTCTCCTTCTTCTCCTTCTTCTCCTTCTTCATCTTCAGCAAGAACAACTGCACGAGCTGTTTTCACAAGAACAACTACTGCATTTGCAGGCTCTAGAAATTCAAGTCCTTCAATATTTAAATCTGCAATTTTAATTGATTTACCAATTGCTAGTTTTGAGATATCTATAGTCAATTCGTCAGGTAAAACACTTGGAAGACCTTTTACTCGTACTTTTCTCATTTTTTGTACTAGTCTACCACCATTTAAAACACCAATAGCATTACCCGTCATTACAACAGGAACTCGCATCCAAACAGGTTCTTTTTCATGTACCTGGAAAAAATCAACATGAATTATCTTATCTGTAACAGGATGATACTGAATATCCCTTAATACTGCGTCGTATGTTTTCCCTTCAACGTCAATTTTTACAAGATATGCATTTGGAGTATATACTATTTCCTTGAAAGAATTCTCGTGAGTATGAAAATGAACATTTTCACCATTACCATATAATACACAAGGTATTTGATCTGCTCTTCTTAACAATTTAGAATTTGATTTCCCAACTGTTTCTCTTAATTTACCTTTTAATTCTACTGTTTTCATTTCTTTATTAATTACGTGTTACTCAGAATAATACTAAAAAATTAAAAAGCTTCTTATTCCCCATCACACTTTTATACAATATGCTTTTTTATTTCGGAGTGCAAATATATAGTTTTAAACTATAAAATTCGAACTTATCGACTGATAATTATATACTTTCTTAATTACATCTGCAAAAACATCAGCAACAGTAAGAACTTTAATCTTATCTGATAAAGGTTTTATAGGTAATGAATCGGAAACAACAACTTCAGTAATCATTGAGTCGTTAATTCTTTCATAAGCAGGTCCGGATAATACTGCATGCGTTGCAATAGCTCTTACACTAAGAGCCCCTTTCTCCATCATCATATCAGCGGCTTTAGTTATTGTTCCTGCAGTATCAATCATATCGTCAAGAATCACAATATTCTTACCTTCAACATCACCAATAACAGTTAATTCATCAATAACATTCGCTTTTTTTCGAGATTTGTGGCAGATAACCAGTGGAGTTTCAAGAAACTTTGAATAAGCATTCGCTCTTTTTGTTCCTCCCATATCTGGAGCTGCAATTACTAAATTATCTAAATTCAAATTTTTAATGTAAGGAACAAAAATAGAAGATGCATAAAGATGATCAACCGGAACATCAAAAAATCCTTGTATCTGATCAGCATGCAGATCTAGTGTCATCATACGATCCACACCAGCTGCCGTTAATAAATTTGCGACCAACTTAGCTCCAATTGATACTCGTGGTTTGTCCTTTCTATCTTGACGAGCAAAACCAAAATAAGGCATAACCGCAACTACTTTGTATGCTGAAGCACGTTTGGCTGCATCAATCATCAATAAAAGCTCCATAAGATTATCTGATGGAGGAAACGTTGACTGAATAATAAAAACATACGAACCACGAACAGTTTCTTCAAAAGAAGTTTGGAACTCACCATCACTGAATTCAATAAATGCGGTACTACCTAGCTCAATACCATACTCTTTTGCAATTTTCTCTGCTATGTAACGAGATTTCGTTCCTGAGAAAAGCTTAATTGGAGGTTGAAGACTCATTGTTACTATTTTTCGATAATATTTATACTTCTATTTTGGATTCGCAAAGTTAAAAATATCATTCTATATTTCACTGCCTTTTAAAAGAAAATTGCTTACTCCATCTAAAGTTTTACTGTTTTATTTAATTTATCAATGTATTCGAGAATTTCCATTCTTCCCATTTTCTTTTCTGATGAACTAATAAAAATTTCTGGTAAAGCTTCCCATTCCTTAAGCATTTCCTTCTTATAATATTTGAGATTCTTATTAACTGCTGAACTTGAAAGTTTATATGCTTTTGTAAAAACCATGCAAAAAGGAACCTGTTTTTCTCCTAACCATCTTAAAAAACCCAAATCGTTCTTCTGAGGATTTAATCTTGAATCTATTAAAACAAATACGCAAATCAGGTTATCTCTTTTTAAAATATAATCGTTTATTAGTTTAGAAAAATCCTTTCGCTTAGACTTAGCTACTTTTGCAAAAACATAACCAGGTAAGTCAATTAAATTCCAATTATCATTAATTGTAAACTGATTAATTAATTGTGTTTTTCCAGGGCTTTGAGAAGTCTTAGCAAGCTTTTTTCTATCCAATAGCATGTTTATGAGTGATGATTTACCTACATTCGATCTGCCGACAAATGCATATTCAGGAATATCAGATTTCGGACAATCCGTATAACTGGTAAAACTCGAAACAAATTCAGCTGTTTTAATTTCCATGCTAATTTACTTTGTGTTAAAATTCAAATTTAAAATAGAAAGTACAATAGATGCTGTTTTTTTCTATTCAATAAATATCGTCAACATCGCAAGAGCTCCAAAAATTACCAGAATAACGCCTGCTATTTTATTGATCCACCACAATTGTTTTAGTCTGAAACGTTTTCTAAACAGATCGATAAAAAAAGTTAGAATAGCCCACCAAGCCATCGCACCAACAAATACTCCACCCACTATTAATGAAGAATCTAATGAGTTATCTTTAGATGAAACTATTCCAATACCTGCAAATGCTGCCACGAAAAGAAAAATGGCCAATGGATTTGATATTGTTAAGAACAGAACAGAAAAATAATCTTCAATCAGCTTATTCTTCTTTCTTCTATGTCTTCGAATTTGTTTTACTGGATTAGTGTAAAAAATCTTAGCTCCTAAAAATACCACAACTCCTCCTCCAATAATTTGAATGAAAAACTGTTGTTCCTCAATAAAATTGATTATGAACGTTAACCCAAGAGCCGCTACCAATGCAAAGAAGGAATCAACGGTATCAGCACCCATTCCTGAAATAATGCCTGAGAATCTACCTTTATTAATTGTTCTTTGTATGCACAATACACCAACTGGGCCTAATGGTATGGAAGCCAAAAATCCAACAATAAGTCCTTTTATAAAAAATCCTAACTCCACTTATTCTGCAAATTTTCTAAATTAATAATTCGTATTTTTAACCATCAATTTAGGTTCAAGCATTTCAAAGATAGAATATTTCACACCTTCTCTGCCAAACCCTGAGTTTTTTATG
>PKTC01000471.1 GCA_002869305.1 Marinilabiliales bacterium | reverse complement strand
AGTTAATAATTGAACAATAAATATAATATTTTTTATAATGTTTCAAAAGAGAAAAATATAAGCTTGATCGTTCATCAGTAAAAATCATTCATTTGTTAATAAAAAATTAATATTCGTCAAAAAAAAGGACCCTAAATAATTGGATATTAGAATAGATATATTTATAATTGGTAGGTTTTTAAAATCGGGGAATGGAGCTTTATAAATCAATTATTGAAAAAAATACCAGTAGTGATGAAAATCGAAGCTACAAAATTTTAGTAGTTGAAGACGACGATGTGAGTTATATACTTCTTAATGAGATTCTTTCATCTTACTCAGTACAATTATATAGAGCATATGATGGAGTCGAAGCTATAGAAATTATTCAAAAAAACAATTCGAATTACGACCTTATTTTAATGGATATTCGTTTACCAAAATTAAATGGATTCCATGCAACTCAAAAAATCAAAGAAATTAATCCATCGATTCCAATTGTGGCAGTTACGGCCTACGCACATTCACAAGGCATAATTGACTGTTATGATTCGGGTTGCGACGATTTTATCGCTAAACCTTTCGACATTAAGAAGATATTGAAAATCGTCGAACATTATGTAGTTCTTAGAAACTAGATCGTTAGTCCTCTTTAAATCTTCTTTTCAATAACATAAAATTAAGTTTTTTATTCATTGCATAATTCTCTACTTTTGGAAAATTATTTTGAAATATATTTAAATTAATAATCATGAATAGAGATACACAAATATTTGACCTAATTAAACAAGAACAAGAAAGACAAATAAATGGAATAGAACTTATTGCATCGGAGAATTTTGTTAGTGAACAAGTTTTAGAAGCAATGGGTTCAGTAATGACTAATAAATATGCTGAAGGTTATCCTGGAAAACGTTATTATGGTGGTTGCGAAATTGTTGATCAATCAGAGGATCTTGCTCGAGAAAGATTAAAAGAACTTTACAATGCAGAATGGGTAAATGTTCAGCCTCACTCTGGTGCTCAGGCCAACGCAGCTGTGTTTATGACTATTTTAAATCCTGGAGATACTTTCCTTGGTCTAGATTTATCGCATGGAGGTCACTTATCTCATGGTTCACCGGTTAACTTATCTGGAATTCTATATAGAGCGGTCTCATATGGAGTAAAGGAAGAAACCGGAATGGTTGATTATGACATGATGGAAGAGGTTGCATTGAAAGAAAAACCAAAAATGATTGTTGGTGGTGCATCTGCTTATTCACGGGAATGGGATTACAAAAGAATGAGAGAAATTGCTGATAAAATAGGGGCAATTTTAATGATTGATATGGCTCACCCCGCAGGTTTAATTGCTGCTGGTTTATTGGATAATCCACTAAAATATGCTCACGTTGTTACTTCCACAACGCATAAGACATTGCGTGGTCCTAGAGGAGGTATCATTTTAATGGGTAAAGATTTCGATAATCCATTTGGAAAAACAACTCCTAAAGGTGTAATTAGAAAAATGTCTTCATTATTTGATTCTGGAGTTTTTCCAGGCACACAAGGAGGACCACTTGAGCATGTTATTGCTGCAAAAGCTGTTGCTTTTAGAGAAGCTTTATCTCCTGAATTTAAACAATATCAGAGTCAGGTAAAGAAGAATGCAGCTGTAATGGCACAAGAATTTATCAACAAAGTGTATAAAGTGATTTCTGGTGGAACTGACAATCACTCCATGCTAATTGATTTAAGAACCAAATTTCCTGAAATTACTGGTAAAGTGGTTGAAAATACATTAGTCAAAGCTCACATTACAATCAATAAGAACATGGTTCCATTTGATTCTCGTTCTCCATTCCAGACATCAGGATTTAGAGTTGGAACTTCAGCAATTACAACAAGAGGATTAAAAGATGACAAGATTCCTACTGTCGTTGATTTTGTTGACCAAGTGATTAGTAATATTGAAGACGAAGGAGTTATTAGTGAGGTTGGGAATAATATCAAGAATATGATGAGCAAATATCCATTATTTGCTTACTAGATGAATTTATTATGTTTTAAAGCTGTCTGTTTAGGCAGCTTTTTTTATACATTTAATTTTATATTTACAGAAACTAACAATTAAATTCATGGAATGGTATCTTATTGTAGCTGTTATTGGAGTTGGATTTATTGCCGGATTTATTAATACTCTTGCTGGCAGTGGATCATTATTAACTCTTCCGTTACTCATGTTTCTTGGCTTGCCGGCCAATGTCGCTAACGGAACCAATCGGATAGCAATTCTGTTGCAGAATGTTGTGGGAGTTGCCAGTTTTAAAAAACAAAAGGTACTGGATTTTAAACATGGACTTTGGTTGGGAATTCCTGCTGTTGTAGGCTCTGTTATTGGTGCTCAGATTGCAATAAATTTGAATGAGGACATTATGCGAAAAACCATTGGAGGTTTATTGGTTTTTATGTTCTTTATCATTGTATACAAACCTGATAAATGGATTAAAGGAAAAGCAGGAGATGTAAATCCAAAACCGGGAATATTGCAAATGATTATTTTCTTTTTTATAGGAATGTATGGAGGATTTATACAGGCAGGCGTGGGTTTCTTTTTATTAGCTGGCTTAGTTTTGGGAGCAGGACTTGATTTGGTTCGTGCCAACGCCTTAAAGGTTTTTATTGTTTTGCTATACACTCCCCTGGCTTTGGTTATTTTTATGATAAACAATCAGGTGGATTACAAATTGGGTTTAATTTTGGCGGTAGGTAATATGTTAGGTGCATTTGTTGGAGCCAGAGCAACGGTAAGTTGGGGGCCTAAATTTGTCCGATATATTTTATTGATTGCAATTTCGGTTTCTGCAATAAAACTTCTTGGAGGATTCGACTGGATTAAATCTATTGCAACCTAAAGAAATAAGTAATAGTTCCTTTCTGATACGCAGGTGCATCAGGTTTTTTATCAAATTTTGCTCTTAGAGCAGCTTTTTTTGCAGCTGCCAATAAATTAGCATCAAGTGTTGTACTTCCTTTTACACCAGGATTAGCATTGGTTACATTTCCATATTTATCAACTGTGATTTCAACAACTACTTTTCCTTCAATTTGATAGTTATAATCTGGTTTTGGTAATGATTCAGGGTTTCTCCCGCTTAAGCTAAAACTCGTTCCACTTGTACCCATACTTTCTCCACCTACATGATTTTGAGAATCAACAGAACCGGTTGTTGAACCCTGGTTTTTATCTCCTTGAGTTTCACCTTCACTGCTATTACTATCATTGGTCCTGTCCCGACCTGGCAACAAAGCTCTTTCGTTAACTTTTTGTTCTTCTTTTTTAACTTCCGTAACTTCTTCCTTTGGTTCCGGTTTAATTTCAGTTTTAACTTCCTTCTTTTCTTCTTTTTTACCTTGTTCTTTTACCGCGGGCGCTTCTTCATAATCCTGAGTAACTGCTCCATCTGAGGCATCTGAAGTTGAAGTTTCAGGTACTGATTCTTGTTCTTCCTGCACAGTTTGTTGGCTACTTGACTGTGAATACTGGGGTTCTACCTGACCAAAACCATCTTCGTCATCTCCAAAGTTTATTAAGATTCCTTCTTCATCAGGCAATGGGAGTGGCGTTGTATATCCAAAGAACATAAATATGGCAGCAATAATTACATGAAAAACTATTGTACCAATAATACCTGTTTTATGTTCTTTAAAATATGACATATTAATTAGCTTGTGTTGCTAGTATTAGTTTCCACTTATTGTCTTTGGCAATGTTCATAACTTTAACCATAGCATGCACAGGAATGTTCTGATCACAATGCAAAGAAATAGTTGGTTCCTCAATTCCTTGAGTTTGAAAACGATTTAGTAAAATACCTTCGATATCCTCAAATGGAACCTGAGTTGTTTCTACGTAATAATTTAAATCCTTCGTAATCGATATGGTTGTAATTGCATTTGCTGATGTCTGATGAGTGCTCTTAGGTAACAAAAGCTTCAAGGCATTCGGTGCAATAAGTGTAGATGTAACCATAAAGAATATTAGCAATAGAAATACAATGTCGGTCATTGACGACATACTAAAATTAGGATTTACTTTACTTCTTCTTTTTAAAGCCATAATTTATTATTCTACTGGTTCGTTAAGAAGATCCATAAATTCAGAAGTATTTGCTTCTAATTGAAAAACTACTTTCTCAACTCTAGCAACTAATATATTATATGCTAAGTAACCAACAATACCTACCATTAATCCTGCTACAGTAGTTACCATAGCCGTGTAAATACCATTGGAGAGCAAGCTAACATCAATATTATTTCCAGCATTTGACATATCATAAAATGCACGAATCATGCCCATTACAGTTCCTAAGAATCCAATCATTGGAGCTGCTCCTGAAACTGTAGCTAATGCAGGTAAGTTTTTTTCCAGTTGAGATATCTCAAGATTTCCTACATTTTCAATGGCAGCATTAATATCATTTAGTGGTCGACCAATTCTTTGTAATCCTTTTTCAATCATTCTAGCAACAGGACTATCTGTTGACTGACATAGTGTTAATGCAGAATCAATTTTATCATCATGTATATAATCTTTTATTTTATTCATAAAATTGATATCTGTTTGAGATGCTTTTTTGATAGCAAAATACCTCTCGATAAAAATATACACAGCAACAATGGAAAGAATTACGATTGGAATCATAATCCACCCACCTTTCAGAGCTAGCTCCCAGTAAGATAATTTTAGCTCACCTGCTTCGGCAATATTTGTGTTGGTTGTATCTGATAAGCTAATCTGCAATAGCATGAATAAATTAGTCATATTTATAAATAATTAGATTTGATTACTAAACGTTATTTAAGGATTAATATTTTAAATTTTGATTCTACAAATTTATAAAAAACATTACTCGCTTTTATCATCTTCTTTCTTTCTGCGAAATCTATTCCAAAATTTATTCATTAGTTCAGAAAATGAACTAAATTCTTCTCGGTAAAAGATACCAACACCTTGAGTATATGGACTATCTTCATATAATAATTTGTCATTTGACTCATTAAAAGCTCTAAGTCTAAGTTTTCCACTTTGGTTTAATTTTACTTCTAAATTAAAGTCACCAACAATATTACTTGCCTGATCAACTGTTTGACCTCCATAACCAACATTTCCATTAATACTTACCCTATCATCAAATATTTGTGTTGATAATGCAACTTCAACTTCATCTTTAGAAATTTCATCGCCCGGACGATAATTAACACCAATATCCCACTCATCGCTTATTTGAGACAACCAATGACTTAATTGATTCGATAGTAACTCGCTGGTTGTAACAGTTCCTAGTCCAGCAGTGCTTGTGCTTGTATTAAAACTACTTTCCGTTCCCGATTGTTCAGGTAGAAATGAATTTAATACCAACAATGAAAGAAATTGTTTATTTAATTTTTCTTCAGTATTAATTGCTGTTTTTAGCAATGTTTTTGACTCTTCATCAGCTGTTGGGAGATTTAAATCAAATGCAATATCTGGATTTGTAAGTCTATTCGTCAAAAATACTTGACATTCAACCGGAATACGTTTTTTATAATCTTCATTGGAGTAATATGTGCTTGAGGAATCTACCAGGTTATTTAATGATGTTCTTAAGGTATAAACTGCTTGCAAGTCAATATTAGCATCTGCAGGTTCTCCATTCCAAAGGATAGTACCACCTTTTTTTATTTTAAATTTTTTATTAATTACGTTTTGTAGTGTGAATAAATAATCTCCTTCTTCTATATTAAAATCACCATACATCTTAAAATCATTATTTCCATCCATTTCCATAGTAAGATTGCCTTCACCATTTCCTCGAATGATATCTCCTATTTTTGAATCGAAAATGAGCAATGCTTCAGCATCTGGAGTTATTTCTATATCGAAATTCAGATTGAAACCAGAGTAGTCATTGCTAAATTCAGGTTGTATGACTGTTGCAGTCTCATTATTGTTATTTGTGAAAGTTATGAAGTTATCTTGATCACTATTTTGAAATCTTGTTAAAGGTATACTAACTTTAGTATCCCTTTCCGTTTTGGCTGATATGTCAAGAAAAGTATTTTCTCTATTTCCTGTAATGTTAACAACTCCTGAAACAAAAGCAGTACCAAAAAAAGTTTCATTATCATTACTTGTTGTATTTAAAGCAAGAATCTTATCTGTGTTTATGTTAAAATCAAAGCTGATATTTTTATTTGGTCCAAATTTTACAAATCCATTAGTAATTCCTTGATTTCCATATGTATCCAGGGCACTAACACTATTAAATTCTAATTTATTTTGATTTACGACAACTTCTGTTGTGAAATTATATCTTGTTTTGATGTAGTCAATATTCATGGCTGCATCTTGCATAAACAAGCTGCCATTAAAAACAGGTTTATTCAAGTTGCCAGTGACAAGGACGGTACCATCGCTTTGTCCTGAAATATCTGAAGCAAAACTTTTTAAATAAGGATTCAGAACATTTAATCCTAAT
Organism: Marinilabiliales bacterium; assembly: GCA_002869305.1. Lineage (GTDB taxonomy): Bacteria > Bacteroidota > Bacteroidia > Bacteroidales > UBA12077 > UBA12077. Next base: position 2,729 of record PKTC01000471.1, on the reverse strand, counting down.
TTATCGAGTACGATATTGAACATAATGTTTTTATCAACTGGATAGTAATTACCAGATATATTAATAGCTCTCTTATCATTAATTAGTGTAGATGCTTCTAATTGAATAGCCTGAGCAGATTCAATCCAACGACTATAAATTTGTGTAAATCCAAACGCTTCATCATTTAAGACCAAATTATCTATTTTAATGTCGGAATAAAATAATGGATTGTCAAAGATGCTTGAAAAATTTGCTTTTCCATTAATAATTCCTTCAAAAACCAGTTTCTTTTCTTTAGTAATAAGGTTTAAATGTGAAAGATTCAAATTATCAAATTCAAAAAATAGTGTATCATTAGGATTTTCAGAAACTTTGCCGTTTATAACAAAATTCTGAAGACCATGATTTATTTTAAAATTATTGAAATATAGAGATGTTGTATCAAGTTTTACCTGAGATTTACTAATAAACCACAAAGAATCATTAACAACAACTTGAGATGGTAATATTGTAAACGTAAAAGAAGGATTACCATAAGGTTCTTTTTGTTTTATAAACGTTGAAGCAAGTATTTTACCTTCATAATCGGTAGTATCGTTATTATTCCAATCAATTTTTAAGTCAATATTATTTCGATGTGTAAGTGTAGTTGTTTTAAAATTCTCTAGTTCAAAATAGTTGTTTAGTAAAAAACTGCTACATTTTGTGAATATGGTAAAGATACTATCATTAGAGAATGTGTTGGATGTAATGTCGATAAATGTGTGATTCTTAAATTTGAATTCATTTGAATGAGCGTTAAGCTGAAAACTTTTTAAATGATCATCAAAGCTTAAATGTAAGGTGGAGTTATCTGCACAATAAACACTAGGAATAAAAAATCTACTAAGTATGTTTGTTTCTTTTAACTCTAAATGTAAATTAAAACTGTTATTAAATTCAAGTTGAACCGTGTCTGCAGTATTCTTAACTAAATCAGGCAGGTAATTAAAATATAGATTTTTTATAGATTGTGCTAGCGTACTAGGCTTATAATTCCCCACTAATAAAGCATTAATATAGTCTGAGATTAATTCAATCTTTTGTGTATCTGCTTGCTGATACGATACAAGTTTTAAGGTATCAAAAATAAGTTCAGTGTTTAATTTTCTTATACTGGCTTTATTAAAATTTACTTCACCCACAATATCGTCTATATTAACACCTTCAAATTTTGCACTGATTTCAAAAGATAGTTGAGATGTGCTGTCCTTTTTATCAATATTTAAACCATATAAATTAGTACTTGGAACAGAAGCAACAAAATTAAAGCTCGGTATTTCTTTTGAAAAATCTATTCCTCCCTGGAAATCTAACTCAATATTTGGATCAGCAATACTTAGAAACCCATCGTAGGTATTCTCAGTAAGAAATCCGTCTATTTGAATATTTTGATAATTGTAATCATTGATTTCAATATTATGAATAACTCCTTTTGTAGTTGCATCTACTTCTTTCTTTGTATTCAAAGAGCCTTTAATGTTAGCATCAGCGCTAATTCTTCCAATTCGTTCAGTTCCCGGAAATAATTCACCTACATTGAAATCATTTGTGACTAAATTTCCACTAAAGGCAAGGCTTTGAGAAATGTCAGGACGCAAAGAAATGTCAGTAGAAACATCCCCTAAATCAGAAGTGAATTTTCCGTATGTTACAAAATCATCATAAAAACCAGCAAAGTTACCTTTGTAGTTAATTATTCCAAGTTTGTCAAAGCTTTCTGGAATAGAGATTTTTTTATTGTTTTTAAGGAATTTGTTAATAATCTCAAAATCTTTAGCATAAGTTGTTAATTTTTTAAAATCAATATACATAAACATCTCATTGTAGTCAGGTAATCCATTCAGACTAAAATCGGTTATTAATTCAGTTTGCTCTCCAATTTGAAAGCTTAGGTCTTTTCCTTTAAACGAACTAAGTTTGCTATAAACTCTTCCAGAGAGAACTATATTAATAGGAATATCTTTGAAAATTGATGAATAATAAGCAATATCGTTAAAACTGACGTTGGATTCCTGAAATGCAAAGTCTAGATAAATGTTCTTTGCAAATTGTTGATATTCATCATAATTATTGTGTCTAAAAACAACTGAATCCGAATTAATGTAAGAATATGGAGTTCTGATTTTTACATTTTTGAAAATCATGTGTTCTTTTCCTATACTCATAAGAAACTTAACATTGTAAGCATAAAAACCTGTTTTTTCTTTAAACTTGAGTTTTTTAGTATAAAAGTTAACAACCCCATTTTCAATTTTCAAATCACGAACATCTAAATCTTCAATATAACAAATAAGATCATTGAAATTAATTACGCCATTAGGTCTTTCTTTTTTACGGAAAGATTTATACCAAAAAACTGAATTGTGCATTTCAATATTCTTGAATAAAACTTCCCATTTCTTTTTATTTTGAGATGCAGAATCATTGTAAGACATTGAATCTTTAGAGAATATTAAGTTGATTGGTTGCAATGAATCAAATTTATTCAAGTAAATTTTTGCTTCTTGGAGATTGATCGCTTTGATGTCGATAATTTTCTCTTTTCGATCCAATTTGCTAAGACTACATATTATTTCTTTTGAATACATTAAAGTATCTTGAAGCTGATCCTCTACGTAAACATTTATAAGAACTACTTTATTGAAAAAACGAAAATTTACCGACTCAACTTCAATCTTAGTGTTTAGATTTTCTGATATTTCATT
>PKTC01000067.1 GCA_002869305.1 Marinilabiliales bacterium | reverse complement strand
GTTTGCACATTGTAGAGAATATTCCACTAGAAATTGAACCCAATGAGCATAATAAGTTTTATCTCGAAACAAAACGTCAAAAGATGGGGCATTCGCTCGAACTTGTTAACATTAAAACTAAAGATAAAGAGAGATAAAAAAAGACCGTTGAACGGTCTTTTTTTATCTCTGTATTGTGCATATTCTTTCTTTAAAAAAATAATTGAATCGTTTAAGAGATATTTTAATAATTTTGTTAGGAAATTAATAATCGTTTGAATAGAATGGATAAAAACAACTTGAGAATAGTTTATATGGGAACTCCAGATTTTGCTGTAGAACCTCTTAAAAAACTTGTTGAAAACAATTATAATATAGTAGGTGTCATAACAAATCCTGATAAACCTGCTGGCAGAGGACAAAAAATAAAAGAATCTGCTGTTAAGAAATATGCTCAAAGTCAAAACCTGAAAATTATACAACCACTAAAATTCAGAGACGAAGTTTTTTTGAATGAATTAAAACAACTTGATGCTGATCTTCAAATTGTAGTTGCATTCAAAATGCTACCAGAAGTAGTTTGGTCTATGCCACCTTTTGGAACCTTTAATTTGCATGCATCATTGCTTCCGCAATACAGAGGTGCTGCTCCAATAAATTGGGCTTTAATTAATGGAGATAGCAAAACAGGCGTAACTACTTTCTTTTTGCAGCAAGATATTGATACGGGAAATATACTCTTTCAAGAGGAAGTTCAAATTGATAAAAACGATAATGCAGGCTCATTGCACGATAAGTTGATGTTCTCAGGTGCTGATCTTGTTGTAAAAACCGTAAATGCTATAGTAGAGAATAACTACAAACAAATTAATCAAAAGCAGTTGATTCAATCTGGAGTTGAAATTAAGCATGCGCCAAAATTATTTAAAAAAGATTGTAAAATTGATTGGAATAAGGATATTGATACCATACATAATTTAATTAGAGGATTAAGTCCTTATCCTGCATCGTGGACAGAAGTTCATAAAGAAAATGAAACAATTCAACTCAAAATCTTTGAAACAAAAAAAGAAATAACAAGTCACAATCTAACTCTTGGGACCATTGTTTCTGATGAAAAAACACACCTTAAAGTTGCTGTAAAGGGAGGTTTTATACAAATAATTGAATTACAGCAAGCTGGCAAGAGGAAATTAAATATTTCTGAATATTTAAGAGGATTTCAGGGAATAAAAGATTGTAAATTTTCAACAAAAGCTTAGTTTGTCTGTTTGTAGACCAAACAGATAAATCAAGTTTTATGAATAATTATGGTTCTGATCAAAAATCTGCATTAGAGGCAAAAATTGATGCGCAAAAAATTGCCTTTGCTCCTATTGTTTTTCAAGCAGTATTATCATTACGTAACTTAAAAATTTTAGAGGTCTTAGATCAAAATCCAGATGGTTTAACTCCTGATGAAATTTCTAAAAAAGTCAAAATATCTAAATATGGGGTTAAAGTATTGCTCGATGCAGGTTTAAGTGCGGAAGTGGTAATACTCCAAGATCAGAAATATCAGTTAAGCAAAACAGGATACTATTTTATACACGATCAAATGACAAATATTAACATGGACTTTGTTCAAGATGTTTGTTATAATGGTATGTTCTACTTAGAAGAATCCATAAAAAAAGAAAAACCAGAAGGATTAAAAGTATTTGGTGAATGGCCAACTGTGTATCATGGATTATCGCAACTACCAGAGCATGTGAAGAAAAGTTGGTTTGCCTTCGACCATTTCTATTCAGATCATGTGTTCAAATTAGTTTTACCAATTTTATTCAAAAATAATGTAAATAAAGTGCTTGATGTAGGAGGAAATACAGGTAAATTTTCACTTGAATGTGCCAGGTATAATCCAGGGGCAGAAATAACTATTATGGATTTACCGGGACAATTGAATATTGCACTCCAAAATGCAAAAGATGAAGGTTTTGAAAATAACATTAAAGGTCATCCAACAGACATACTAGATCATACTAAACCTTTTCCTGAGGGATTTGATGTAATATGGATGAGTCAGTTTCTCGATTGTTTCTCCGAAGAAAATATTTTACAAATTCTTAAAAGAGCCTATGAATCGATGCACGAAAATACACGATTATATATTCTTGAAACATATTGGGACCGTCAAAGATTTGATATCTCAACCTATTGCTTAAACAATACATCGTTATATTTCACAGCAATGGCCAACGGAAACAGTAGAATGTATCATTCAGAAGATATGATTAAGCTAATTAATGAAGCCGGATTACAGATTGAAAACATAATTGATGATCTAGGTATTAGTCATACTTTAATTGAGTGTAAACGTTAATTAATTATCAAAGTCTTCAATTAACGGAGTTTCCTCAATTACATCTGTGTGCTCTTTAATATCACGCAACCAAAGTTTTTGTCCAATTTCCGGTTCAGTATCTTCATTCATTAAATTTTTCTCATAAAGCTTCTTTATTTTAATACCATATAATTGAGAGATCGAATACATGGTTTCACCTTCTTTAACTTCATGAAAATCAAATCCATGTTCGGCTTTATTCCTCTTAGGTTGAATATATAAAACCTGACCTTCCACCAATTTTATGTCTCCATCCACTTCGTTGTATTTATATAATTCCCAGGGGAGCATTCCAAGTTCTTCTGTAACAGTTTTAAATGTGTCTCCTTTTCTTACAATGATATAATCAATCCTGTTTTTGGTAAAAACTCTGTGCTTCTCTGCATATATTTTAAAATTGTCCACATCTGCTAAATGAACTTGTTCAGAATCAGAACTATACTCATTTGTCTGATCCAAAGCCAAGCTACCGCCTTGATCATAAACATACAACTGATTATCTTCGATAATCTTTATTAACATGCTTGCGTAAGTTCTGCTTGTTGCATATCCTGCTCTTTGTAAACCTTTGGCCCAGTTCTTATAATCTGTTGGGCTTAGATCAAACAATGATGAATACCGTTGACCTTTTGCAATAAAATCACTATGATCAACATATGATTCGTATACGGTTTTATACTTCCTAAAGCATTCGTTTCGCTTATCATCATCATGATAGACCTTTCCACCTTTCCATCCATTGTGGCATTTTATACCAAAATGGTTATTCGCTTTCTGAGCCAGAGTACTATTTCCATTATCTGATTCCAAGACTGCTTGCGCTAAAGTAATACTTGCCGGGATGCCACTTCTTTTCATTTCTCTTATAGCAAGATCTTTATAATTTCTAATGTAATCCTTACGATCTAAACTTATATATTTCTGAGCGGTTTGATTCCTTGTTTGAGGCGCTCTTTGTACTTTACATGATACTGCAAATATTGGTATTAAAAGGAATAATAGCTTTTTTGTCATTTTTTTTTTGTTATTTTGAACAAATGTAAAAATAAATATCATTTTTTAAATTGGTATTTTACACAAGTAATTACATGTTATGAACAAACGTGAAATAAAATCTACAATAACAGATTACAATTCCCTTGCCGAATTAGATCAAAAATATCAGGAATTAGTACAAAAAGCTAAAGAAGCTGCTGAAACAGCTTATGCTCCTTATTCTAAATTCAAAGTTGGAGCAGCTGTTCTTTTAGAAAACGGTATGGTATTTCAGGGCAATAACCAGGAAAATGCGGCTTATCCATCTGGAATTTGTGCAGAAAGAGTTGCTATTTTTTATGCAAACTCAAAATACCCGGATGTTCCTATAAAAGCAGTTGCAGTTACAGCAAATACAAAGAATGGTTTTATTAGCGAGCCTATTCCTCCTTGTGGCTCTTGCCTTCAGGTAATGCTTGAAAGTGAAAACAGAGCAGATAAGCCTATCAAAGTGCTTTTATATGGAAAATCTAAAATAACTGTTGCAGAAGGAATTAAGCAGTTCTTGCCATTTAACTTTAATAAGGAAATGCTTAAGTGATTTTAATATTTTGATAAACGTTTTAGGAATTCAGCATTTGGTATAATACCTTCCTTATCCTCTGAAAATTCAGGTTTAAGTCTATTAACAAAATACATATCGAGATGTATATTGTTTTTAACTTCAACATTACCTCTATGAGTACAATCGAAGAATTCCTTAATATATTCGTATGTATCTCCAGATACATTAACTTTTCCTACTTCGCCTGACTGCTCCATTCTACTGGCTTTATTTACTGCATCACCCCATATATCATATGCAAATTTCTTTTTCCCAATAACCCCTGCTATAACTTCACCAGTGTGTATACCTAAACGAAGTTCCCATGGGGTTTCATTGTTCTTTTTTCTCTCTTCACCATAGTCTTTCATAAACTTTTGTATCTTCAACCCTGCTAAAGTAACATCAATAGGATTACTTTTATTTCTAAGAGGCAGGCCACCTGCACACATATATGCATCACCGATAGTTTTTATTTTTTCGATGAAATGATCCTCAATAATTTCATCAAATTTTTGTATATAAACGTTTAACTCCTCTACAAGTTTCTGACTATCGATAACACCTGTTAAGTTTGAAAAATCTTTAAAATCTGTAAAAAGAATACTTACTAATTTATACTGCTTGGATTTTGCAAATCCTTTCTTTTTTAATTGTTCTGCAGTTTCAAATGGTAAGATATTCTGAAGTAACTCATCAGATTTTTTCTTTTGCTCTTCAACTAATTCTTTTTGTTTTTCAATCTCTTCTCTTTGCTTTTCAAGTAATAAATTTGAGCTTTCCAAATGTTCAGTAAGAGTAACCAAACTTTCATTTTTAGCTTCTAACCTTGCCTCAGCTTCTTTAATGTCAGTAACGTTCGATTCTATTGCAATATATTTTATAATAATATCTTGTTCATTATAAACGGGTGTTAGAGTCGTCTGGATCCACAACGTACTTCCTTCCTTTGTTTCCCACTTTTTCTCGTAAACTACACTTTCTGCACCATCCTTACATTGCTCAATAGCCTCGGCTAGCTTTGGATTATTATCTGGTTTAAAAATAGATGATTCGAATCTTTCTTTGAATTCCTCAAAACTGTATCCATACATTCTCTCAAAACCTTCATTAACCCATTCAAGACTGCTATTGTTACTTATTATTGCAACTCCTGTAGCCGTTTTCTTTGCAACTATGGAAAGCTCTCGAAGTAACTCGTGTTCAATATAAATCTCATGCTGAAATTCTCTTCTACTTTCTGCTGCTTCAATTCTCATTAACAACTCATCTCTGCTATATGGCTTTTTAATAAAGTCAACTATTCCATACTCAAAAACACGGTCGAAGTTAGTTCTTGGAGAATAATCTGTTATAAGCAGCACCGGTATTCTATTAGTAATATTGTTTTGTTTTAAAGACATAATGCCCTCAATACTTCTTTTTGCTAATGATCCATCTCCTATTAGAATTATTCTAGGTTGACTCTCGAGTGCCATTTGGTATATATCACCTATGGCTGACCTAAGAATTTCAAATCTATCTAGATCATCTTTTAGAGTCTCTTGCAAATAATCGAAAGAACTATTTTTATCACTTGCAATTAATATCTTATAATTCATAGAATTTGAGATGGTTTAACATTTCTTAGTCTGCAAGTTAAAATTATAAATTTTAAAATGAAATCAGCTTTAATTAGGCTATTTTTTATCATTCTCTTTTAGGTCATTCATAACATCTTTATATCATTTCATCAAAATCTGATTTCGTTTTAAACTAAAACTGGAAATTAACGTAAGCGATTTTGGATTATTAACTGAACAATCCGTACTTTTATTACTTTCTTAATTCGGGACTAAATATGATTTTTAAATTATTACTTTTAAACTTCACTTCAACTTCACTTGAATCAATAAATTCTATTATACATTCCGAATATCCTAACGCCGAAACATGCACTTTAGAAGGTCATGATGACATTTTCATTGAAATCAATACGCTCTCTCCAGAAATAATTCTTTTCGATCTTGATAATGACTTAAATAGTCACGAATCGAAAGAACAACTTTTACAATTTATAAGCCACAGCTTAAACTTACCCGTTATTGCCATATCTATTGAAAACAAATACAAACAGGCCTTTGAGTTAGGAGCAATTAATTTTATTCATAAGCCATTTTCTAATATCACACTGATCTCAAATATAAAGTCTGCATTGTCTCTTATAAATATTCAGGAGGCAATTTATGACAAGGAAATAGAAATAGAAGAGAAAAATGAAAGAATTCAGTTTCAAATTGAAAACGAGCTTAAACAAAGAGAAATTATTATAATAAAGAATAAAGAAATTATGGCAGATATTCGTTATGCTAGTAGAATCCAGCAAGCTATTCTGCCTAGTATCGAGTATATTAATGAATATCTACAGGAATATTTTATTTTGCATCAACCCAAAAGTCATATTGGTGGTGATTTTTATTGGTTAAGCTTTCACGATAATGTTAAAATTATTGCGGTTGGAGATTGTACTGGACATGGTTTATCAGGTGCGTTAATGCATATGTTAGGATCAGTATATTTAAATGAAATCATTAATAATGGAAAGTTTAAAACTGCCAGCGATATATTAGAACAACTTAGAGATTATATCATGCATTCTTTGAACCAAACTGGAGAATCTGGAGAAGCACAAGATGGACTAGACATAGCATTATGTGTAATAGATTGTAAGAATAAGAAATTGCAATTTGCGGGAGCTAATAATCCTTTATATATAATAAAAAATAAGGAGTTAACAGAAATCAAAGGAAATAGAATGCCTGTAGGAATCCATATTAATTTTGACAAACAATTTACCAACCATGAAGTGCAATTAGAAAGCAATGATCAGTTGTATTTATTTTCGGATGGTTATGCAGATCAATTTGGAGGACCAAAAGGGAAAAAATTTAGATATAAACAGTTCAAAGAATTACTTGTAGATATTAGTACTGAACCAATGAATATACAAAAAGAAATCCTTAATAACACCCATGATAAATGGAGAGGAAACGCAGAGCAAATTGATGATATTCTTGTTTTTGGAGTAAAAATAAAATAACTTTAACTTTTGATAATATATTAGTTGTGAGAAAAGTATTTAAAATTCTATCCTTTCTTGTTGTTTTTAGCACACTATTATGTGAAACTTTATTTTCACAGGATATTAATGATGAACTTGCCGGTTACGAATCAAAAATAGAACAATATCAGAAAGAAAATAATCCATCGCTTGAGTTAGAATATTTAAATAAGGCTGCTTTTCTTTGTTGGAATAATCAAATATATGATAAAGCCATTACTTATTTTAAACGTGTTCTTGAATTAAATGAAAATAAAGGAAATAACAATGGTGTGTTATTAAGCACGAACTACTTGGGAATGATTTATGATGAAACACAAAATTATACTGCTGCTGTTGAATATTTTACCAAAGCCTTAAATATAAGCAAACAAACAAATAACAAAAAGAATATTACTTCTGCCCTGCTTAATATTGCACAAACTTATCAACAATCTTCAAACTTTGAAGAATCTAATACTGCCGCTAAAGAAGGTGTAGAAGTTGCTAAAGAATTAAATGATTTAAAACTAGTGCGAAGTTTTTATGGCATATTGGCAAATAATTATCAAAGTCTAGGAAACTCTGAACAAAGTATCGAGTATTTTGATCTATTTGCTTCTATTGATAAATTCTTGAAAAAAGAGGAAATAAAGACAATCAAAGAACAGTCGGAAACAGAAGTACAAAAAGCTCAACAAGAAAAACAAGTTACCGAACAAGCACTGGAAAAGCAAACTGATAAGTTGAAAGAAACTGAGACATCGCTTGCAAAAGTTGAAGAAGTAACTAAGGAACAACAAATGCAACTTGAGTTGCAGGAATCAAAGATTAGAGAACAAGCGGCGCAACTCAAATTTGAGCGATTAGTAAGAAATACTCTTACTTGGGGTATTATTGCTATCTTAATCTTCTTATTTGCATTGGTTGCGCTTTATAGGAAAATTAGGAATCAAAAAAATCAGATTGAACAGCAAAGAGACACTCTTGATTTACAAAATCAAAAAATAAATGCAAGTATCCAGTATGCTCAAAACATTCAAAGAGCTATTTTACCTGTTAAAAATCAAATTGAAAATCTTTTTGAGAGCTTTATCATTTACAGACCCAAGGATATTGTCTCTGGAGATTTTTATTGGTTTACTAAAATAAAAGATGTTGCCTTTCTTGCAGCAGTTGACTGCACAGGACATGGCGTGCCAGGTGCATTTATGTCAATGATTGGGAATAGTCTCTTAAATGAAATTGTTTTAGAAAAAAATGTAACAGAACCAGCAAAAATATTATCTTTATTAAACGGAAAAATTATTGAATCGTTAAGACAAGAGGAAACTGAAAATAATGATGGAATGGATGTTTGTTTTATTTCAATTGATTTAAAAACGAAAAAAATAACATTCTCTGGTGCTAAAAGACCTCTATTTATTTTTAACAAAAAATCTTCCGAATTTAACGAAATAAAAGGAGATAGATTATCAATTGGAGGTGCTAAAAGGAAAAATGATTCAGAAGATTATAATAATCATATTATTGAAGCTAATTCAGGAGATATATTATTTTTATCGTCTGATGGTTTAACAGATCAGAATAATTCAGAAAGAAAAAGATTTGGTAGTAACAAGTTGAAAGAAATAATTTTAGACAACATTTCTGAATCAATGGAAAAGCAGAAGGAAATAATTGAAAATGAATTAAATATTTTTCAGAAAGACGAAGAGCAACGAGATGACATTACTTTAATTGGTATAAAAATTAATTAACCTAATGATTGATACGAACACAGTTTTAACTATGACAAGTAAAACTATTTTATCTTATAAAGGACCCTTTTATATTGAATTGATTTCGGTATTTGGAACCAATATAAGGAGCCTGAATGATGATTTTAGCAATGCAAGAAAAAAACTTTTTAAGATTTTTATTGAGCTATCTCAAAATGTCTCTAATTACTCTGAAGATTTTCATATGGTAAATAATGTCCAGAGAATTGGTGTTGGAGAACTGACTTTATTCGAAGACAAATCATCATATATATTTACTACTAAAAACCAGGTCAAAAATACAGATGCAAATATTCTAGCGGAACGTTGCGAACTAGTTAATGTATCGGATCAATTGAGACTTCGTGAGTTAAAGAGAGAACAAAGGCTAAATTCTCCAGGCGAAAAATTTGGTGCTAGAATTGGTTTAATTCAAGCTGTTATGCT
>PKTC01000071.1 GCA_002869305.1 Marinilabiliales bacterium | reverse complement strand
GTTAAAGGATCTACTTTCTTTTTTACTTTACCTTTAGAAATTGGAGAAAGAATTGATGATGATCATTTAACCAAATATGTAACAGAAAATAAGAAAATTTGGAAGAACAAAACCGTTTTAATTGCTGAAGATGAAGAAAGTAATTATAAGTTTCTGGAAATGCTTTTAACAAATAAAGGAATTAAAACATTGAAAGCTGAAAATGGGTTTGAAGCAGTTGAAATATGTAGAGGTAATGCTCAAATTGATCTTATCTTAATGGATATTAAAATGCCAGGTATGAATGGGCTGGAGGCTACCTCAAAAATAAAAAAAATACGCCCTGCCTTGCCAATAATAATTCAAACAGCATATGCAATGCAAAATGATGAAAAAGAAAGCATTGCAGCAGGTTGTGATGACTATATAGCAAAACCTATAAAAAAAGAGAAGTTAATAAGTCTTCTTGAAAAGTGGATTGATCACAACAATTAATAATGATTTCTTCCTTTTAAATTATCCAGACAAAAGTACAACGGAGTTCCTGCATCTGAAGATGAAAGTTCAAATTCCAATCTTTTTACAATTCCTAAACTTGTAAGGTCAACATATTCCCATTCATCAACAATATAATCTTCTTCATCATTATCAAAGCGAAAATCAGCTAAAAAGAACTCTATTGTTCCAGTTATAGCGTTAGCATGATCAAATCCTGTAATGGATAATTTAAACCAATCAGGATCTCGCCCATCTCTCCCACCAAACTTTTTTGCATATCCATAACCATATTTAATTGCCAAAGCGGAATATGTACAATTCGTAAGTTGAACTAAACGCTGTTCCTCAGGCTTATCAAATTCTATGCTAATTCTTTGAAAATGATGACCTACCAAGTAATTTTCAGATTCTGTTGCACCACCACTCGGGAAAGAAGCATATTTAGCAGATTCGTTATAGAACAGATAATTAATAACATTTGAATATGCGAAACCGCTCCATGTATGCCAATCTGAATAATAAATGTTATAGAATGTCTTATTTCCAATGGTAAAATCCCCACTTTCATCAGAACCGTTCCAATAGCTATCTTTTGTTAATTCCAGCTCTTCAAAATCAATAAATTCTGTTTTGAAGGTATCTTCATCAGCACATGAGGTTATGATTAATAGGAATATCGCGAAATATAATATATGAATCGATTTCATAACATTAAATTGAACATCCGAAAATAATGATTTGAAATATCAGATACAAGTAAACTATAATTTAAATAGATATACCAAACCTATCCCGATATAGTTATCTGCAGCAGATTCATTCAAACCAAAACCAGCAGCGATATCTACCTGAAAGTTCTGAAAAATTAAATACGTAATACCTCCATTTACTTTATTTTCAGGAATAAAATACTTAGAAAAATCTCCATATGCTTCAATAAATGCTCCCATTTTTTCAGTTATTGCGAACCCGCTGACCAATGTATAGGTTCCGATAGAATAATCAACACTAGAAGGGAAATCAACTCCAAGGCTGTATCCAACAGACCAATAACCTGTAACTGTGTGATTAAAAGTTACAGCCATTTGAGCACTGTGATAATCTTGCATAAACTCCTTTTTACCTGTTTTGGCTATATTGATATGACCTAAAAAAGCTATTTGTGGAATCCATCCATTTTCAGATTGTATATGAATTTTTGCTCCGATTGAAGATGGAGAGAATCCACTAATATCATTGAATCCTGAGCTTTTAACTTTATTGTATTCTGTTACTAATCTTAATTCAAAATTATCAAATAATCCATATCTCAAAAGCACCGATGAATAAGAAATATTTTGCTTTTCATTGGTCTCATTTTCAATTAGAAAACCATCTTCTAATTGGAAATAACCTTTAGGAACAGTATAAGCAGATTCTGTTTGATCTGGTCTATCCCCAATTAATTCAGGCACTTTTAAATCTTGAGTGAAACCCTTTAATATGCATAAACTAAATAAAATGAGTAATATATTTTTCATAAATAGTATCTTGAATTTGTTAATTTCTTTAGAGCTTGTGTTAATAAGATTTATTTGAACTTAACAAAAGCATTTGTATTTTTGTTTATTACAATTTGCGCGAATATGAGTAAAGATAAGGAAAAGAGCAGAATAGAACAACTTAGAAATTTACTTCATCATCATAATTACCAGTATTACGTTTTAGCACAGCCAGAAATTAGTGACTTTGAATATGACCAACTTTTAAAAGAATTAATCGAATTAGAAGATAATAATCCGGATTTATTCGATCCAAATTCTCCAAGCCAACGTGTTGGAAATGATATAAATGAGGAGTTTAATCAGGTTAAGCATAAATATCCGATGCTCTCATTAGGAAATACTTATTCAAAAGAAGAAGTTGGTGAATTTGAATCAAGAATTAAAAAATCACTACCGGATACGGATATAGAGTATGTTTGCGAACTAAAATACGATGGCGTAGCCATTGGATTAACATATAAAGATGGGTTACTAACCCAGGCAGTTACAAGAGGTGATGGAGTTCAAGGCGATGATGTTACCAACAATGTAAAAACCATCAAAAGCATTCCTTTAAAATTAAAATCTGAAAGTTATCCCGATGAATTTGAGATTCGAGGAGAAATACTATATCCACATGATGGTTTTGAAAGATTAAATAAAGATCGTGAAGCAAATGGTGAACCTTTATTTGCTAATCCGAGAAATGCTGCCTCAGGAACCCTAAAGATGAAAAAATCTTCAGTTGTTGCTAAGCGTCCATTAGACTGCTTCTTATATTTTGTTCTTGGAGAAACACTTCCGTTTAAGTCGCATTATGAGAATCTAACAGCTGCTAAAAGTTGGGGATTTAAAGTTCCAGAGCATATAAAAAAATGTAATAGTGTTGATGAAATTTTTGATTTCATCAATTACTGGGATACTGAACGTCAAAATCTTCCATTTGATATCGATGGTGTAGTTATTAAAGTTAATTCACATAAACAACAAAAGGATCTGGGATTTACGGCGAAATCACCTCGTTGGGCCATATCCTATAAGTTTCAGGCCGAACAAGCTAAAACAAAGTTATTAAGCATTGATTACCAGGTTGGAAGAACTGGCGCTATTACTCCTGTTGCAAATTTGGAGCCAGTTTTACTTGCAGGAACTACTGTTAAAAGAGCATCTTTGCATAATTCAGATCAAATTGAGTTATTAGATATTCGTATAAATGATTTTGTTTATGTTGAGAAAGGAGGCGAAATCATTCCTAAAATTGTGGGAATCGATAAAGATTTGAGAACAGCTCAAAGTAAAGCTGTGGATTATATTATTAAATGTCCTGAGTGCAATACTGAGCTCATTCGAGTTGAAGGCGAAGCTAAACATTATTGCCCAAATGATACCGGATGTCCTCCTCAAATAAAAGGAAGAATTGAGCATTTTATTAGCCGGCGGGCTATGAACATTGGTGCTGCAGAGGCTACCGTAGAAACATTGGTTGATAAGGGTTTAATTCACGATATTGGCGATTTGTATTTTTTAACAAAAGAGGATTTGCTCTCTCTTGAAAGATTTGCAGAAAAATCTGCTTCTAATTTAATTGACAGCATTCAAAAATCGACAGAAGTTCCTTTTCCTAGGGTATTATATGCACTTGGTATTAGGTTTGTAGGTGAAACAGTTGCAAAAACAATTGCTGTAGAACTTAAATCACTTGAAAAGATTCAACAGGCCAGTATAGATCAGTTAACCGAAATACATGAAATTGGAGAACGAATTGCATCAAGCGTTGTAGCATTCTTTAATAATGAAATAAACCTTAAAGTAATTGATAAACTGAAAATTTCAGGAATTCAATTAGAAATACAAGAAGATGAGCTTCAAGTAGAAAATAAACTTGAAGGTAAAACGTTTGTAATTTCTGGCACCTTTGAAAAGTATTCGCGCGATGAATTGAAAGAATTAATTACTAAATTCGGAGGTAAAAATACCGGATCCATATCAGCAAAAACAAATTATTTATTAGCTGGTGAAAATATAGGACCGTCAAAATTAGATAAAGTAAAAAAATTGAATATTCCGATTATTTCTGAAGAAGATTTTATCCAAATGATCGAATAATTATAGTTTAGGAGAAATAAAAAATCGTATAATTGCATTGTGAGTACAATAAAGAATATAAAAAGTAAAATTGGACAATTCAATCTTAAAAAAAGGTTGAAATACCAAAAAAGAAAAGTAAAAACACATAATTTTAATTCGGCTAAATCAGCTGGTATTCTATTTAGTTCGCCTAACGAACAATCTTTTATTGCAGTAAAGAACTTTCTTTCATTTTTATCAACTAAAGACATGAAAGTAATTGCACTTGGATATGTACCTTCCAAAAAAATTCCTCAAGAGTTTTTAATGCGTAAAGGAATAAATTTTTATTGTAATACCGATCTGAACTGGTATTATAAGCCTAAAAATGAAATTATTGAACAGTTTATTCATCAAGATTTTGATATTCTCTTCGATTTAAGTATGAATGAATATTTTACCGTGAACTATGTGGGTTTACTTTCGAAAGCCCAGTTCAAAATTGGTAAACAAACTGCAAATGCAT
Source organism: Marinilabiliales bacterium (assembly GCA_002869305.1). GTDB lineage: Bacteria > Bacteroidota > Bacteroidia > Bacteroidales > UBA12077 > UBA12077. Next base: position 4,656 of record PKTC01000071.1, on the reverse strand, counting down.
ATCAAGATTTAGTAATCGATATTAAAAACAATAATACCGTCGATTATCTAATTGAACAAATAAAACATTATCTAAACATTTTAAACAATCAAGAATGAGTGCACAACATAAATTTGCGGGAACAGGTGTTGCCATAATTACACCTTTTAAAAAAGACTTAAGCATTGACTTCGAAGGACTTGAAAAACAAATTGAGCACTTAATTGCAAATGGAATAAATTATCTGGTTGTTCTGGGAACTACGGGAGAATCTGTAACCCAAACAGAAAAAGAAAAAGCAGAGCTGGTAAAATTTATTTTAGAAAAAGTAAACCAAAGATTACCTATTGTTTTGGGTATTGGAGGTAACAATACTAAGGCTGTAGTTGATAAAATTAAAAATACAGACTTAAGCAAAATTGACGCAATTCTATCCGTTGCTCCATATTACAATAAACCAACGCAAGAAGGATTGTATCAACATTTTAAGGCCATAGCCAATGCTAGTCCTGTTGATATTATCTTATATAACGTTCCTGGAAGAACAGGTTCGAATATAAATGCTGAAACTACAGTAAGATTAGCTCACGATTTCAAAAATATTGTGGCAGTTAAAGAAGCTTCCGGTGATTTTTCACAAGCGATGTCTATCATTAAAAATAAACCTAAAGACTTTATTGTGGTTTCTGGGGAAGATGCCTTAACATTGCCATTGATGTCTGTTGGAATATCTGGAGTAATTTCTGTTGTTGCAAATGCATTTCCAAAAGAATTTTCAAGCATGGTGCAACTGGCATTAAAAAATAATTTTAAAGAAGCTGAAATAATTCACTATCAATTGCTTAATTTAATTAATACTTTGTTTGTTGAAGGAAATCCGGGAGGAATAAAAGCTTCTTTAGAAATTCTTGGTATCATTGAAAACAACCTCAGATTACCATTAGTGCCTGTAAGTGATGAAACATACAATAAACTGGATAAGCTAATTCAAGAAATTTAAGGTTTCTTAAATCATTCTGGTCTAAAATTTGTAATGAATTATTCGTTTTTTAAGAAAATAAATGATCTTATGGAAAAATTATACAACATTATTACCATCGTTTTTATTGTAGCTATAACTTTTGGATGTGCCCCCAAACGTCAAGTTCAGCGCGTTGAAACAGATCAAACAATAGATCTTAGTGGGCGTTGGAACGATTCTGACTCAAGATCTGTTTCAGAAGAGATGATTAAACAACTGTTACATGATAACTGGATTAGCGATTTTAACATTCAAAATTCCGGTAAAAGACCAATACTCATTGTTGGTTTGGTGAAAAATAAAAGCCATGAACATATTGATGCTAATACTTTTATCAAAGATATTGAAAAGGCTATAATTCAGGACGGATCAGCACGTCTGGTGCAGGCTGCGGATAAAAGAGAAGCCTTAAGAAACGAAAGAGTTGATCAGCAGGATTATGCCTCATCTGAAACTGCAAAAAACTGGGGATTAGAACTTGGAGCAGATTACATGTTGCAGGGAACAATAAATTCCGTAGTCGATACTTATAAAAAAGAAAAAATAATTTATTATCAGATTAACCTGGAACTTTCTCATTTAGAAACCAACGAAATTGTTTGGATTGGCGAAAAGAAAATTAAAAAATACATTCGCAACTAAATCAGAATGAAGTATTATACAAAATATAGTCGACTATTTCTTATCCTATCTCTTATAATATTAATTGCAGGTTGTGCAACATATTATACCAAAAATATTGAGTTCCAAAATCATATTACACAAGGTAATTTTGTAAAGGCAGATAACTGGTTAGAAAAAAACGATAAGGATGCTGATGGTAAGAACCAATTATTATATTACCTAAACAGAGGATATGTATCATGGATTTTACAAAATTACACTGAAAGCAATCAATACTTTGCTACCGCAGATAAAATCATGGAAGATTACGTAAAAAACTACTATCTGGAAGCTCTTACACTGGTGTCTAATCCAAACGTAAAGCCTTATAAGCCAGAAGACTTTGAGGTCGTTATGGTAAATTACTTTATGGCATTAAATTATATTCAATTAGGTATGTATGAAGATGCCATCGTAGAATGCAAGCGAATTAACATAAAGCTTAACCAGCTAAACGACAAATTTAAGGATCACAAAAACAGGTATCAAAGGGATGCATTTGCGCATAACTTAATGGGAATAATTTATGAAGCTAATAAAGATTATAATAATGCCTTCATAGCTTATAGAAATGCTTTGGAAATATATGAAACAGACTATAAAGAATATTTTGATATCTCTGTACCTGAGCAACTAAAAAAGGATCTGATGCGTACTGCATATCTTACTGGTTTTCATGAAGAAGTAAAATATTATGAAGAAAAATTTAACCAGAAATTTAGTTTTCAACCCAATGAAAATGGCGAGCTGGTTTTTTTCTGGTTAAATGGATTTGGTCCATATAAAGCTGAAGCATCCATTAATTTTGTAAAAATTCCAAATAGCAGAAGCGGATATGTTACTATGGTAAATGAGGAATATGATCTCTCATTTCCTCTTTATATTGGTGATAAATCAAAGAAGGAAAAAGAGGCTTTCGAAGATCTTAGATTTTTCAGAATAGCCTTTCCAAAATATGTTGAGCGCACTCCATATTACAAAAGTGCTCAGTTGATAAATAATAATAATGAATATAAGCTAGAGCTTATGCAGGATATTAACGAAATTGCTTTTAAAACATTAAAAGATAGAATGGTAAGAGAAATGGCCTCTGCAATCATGAGATTAGACACGAAAAAGGCACTCGAAGCATTGGCAGATGAAGAAGATGAAGCTTTAGGAACTTTGGTTAACATTGTAAATACTGTTACAGAAAAAGCTGACACAAGAAACTGGCAAACACTTCCCTACTCCATTTCATATGCACGTATTCCATTGGATGAAGGATTAAATAGTATTTCCCTACAGACCCACTCTGCTCAAGCGGGAATAAAGAATCAAATGTTTAATTTTAATGGAAAAAAAGGGAAAACAATTTTCCATGCATATCATACCATAGCAAGTAAATAAAAAAGCCGCTAAAGCGGCATTTTATATTTTATGCTTCAGCCTGCGATTTTCCATGGCAGTTTTTATATTTTTTTCCACTACCACATGGACAAGGTTCATTTCTACCAACCTTTTTTTCAACTCTAACAGGTTGTGCTTTCTGCTTCTTTTCTCCATCGGCACCAGTAGCCTGATCGGGTCGACTTGTTTGCAGTTTACTATAATCTGTCCTACGTCTTTTTTCTGCTTCGCGAACTTTATCTGGATCCTGAATTGGTATATGTCCTTTAACTAAAGTAGCTACAACATCGCGATTCACTTTATCAATCATTGTTTTAAATAATTCGAAGGATTCGAATTTATAAATTAACAACGGATCTTTTTGCTCATAGGTAGCTGCCTGAACTGATTGTTTTAAATCATCCAGTTCACGTAAATGTTCTTTCCATGATTCATCAATATTAGCTAAGATAGCAGATTTTTGATAAGACTTTACCAAATCACGACCTTCAGTTTTATATGATTTCTCAAGATTGGTAATTACCTGGAGAGTTTTATTTCCATCAGTTACTGGAACAACAATATTTTCATATGTGTGACCACTCTTTTCATATACGTCTTTAATAACCGGATAAGCTTGTTTTGCAATACCTTCTTCCTTACGCTTATAAGTTTCTAAAACTAGTTTATAAAGCTCATCAGTAAGCAAATTGGCATCATCTTTTAAGAATCTTGTTTCATCAAATGGAGACTCAACTGAGAAAGTACGTAATAATTCAAATTTAAAGCCTTCAAAATCAGCATTATTTTGATATTCATCAACTATGCTTTCACAAACATCAGACATCATATTTGCAATGTCAACACTTAATCTTTCTCCGAATAAAGCATTTCTACGTTTTTTGTAAATAACTTCGCGTTGGGAGTTCATCACATCATCATATTCCAGTAGCCTTTTACGAATTCCAAAGTTATTTTCTTCAACTTTTTTCTGTGCCCTTTCAATAGACTTTGAAATCATTGAGTGTTGAATTACCTCTCCCTCTTTTAGTCCTAACCGGTCCATAATACCAGCTATTCTATCTGATCCAAACAATCTCATTAATTCATCTTCCAGAGAAACGAAAAATTGTGATGATCCTGGATCTCCCTGACGACCAGCACGTCCTCTAAGCTGACGGTCTACACGACGAGATTCGTGTCGTTCAGTACCAACTATTGCAAGACCACCTGCATCTTTAACTTCTTGCGATAGCTTAATGTCAGTACCACGACCAGCCATATTTGTTGCAATGGTAACCGTTTTAGACTTACCGGCTTCTGCAACGATATCTGCCTCACGTTGGTGTAATTTTGCATTTAAAACGTTGTGCTTAATTCCTTTTATTTTTAGCATTCGGCTTAATAATTCTGAAATCTCGACCGAAGTAGTACCTACCAGCACAGGTCGGCCCTTATTTATTAATTCAGATATTTCATTTGCTACGGCGTTATATTTCTCTCTTTTGGTTTTATAAACTAAATCTTCTTCATCATTCCTTGCAATTGGCCTGTTGGTCGGAATTACTACAACGTCTAATTTATAAATATCCCATAATTCACCTGCTTCAGTTTCTGCTGTACCT
>PKTC01000536.1 GCA_002869305.1 Marinilabiliales bacterium | reverse complement strand
ATAAATAATTCTACAGTTATATTCTATACTAGATACCAATTCTGGCTCCTTATTATGAAAATATTCTCTAACGTGATAATCGGTAGCAAATAACAATTTGCTTTCATCAGAATTTGGAACTTTAAACTCTTCAATTTGCCAAACTAACCTGTTATCAATTGGTATACTTTTGAAAATAGGTAAATTATTTTCATTATAATCAAGAAAATAAGCACCAATATTAGTTGCCACAAATAGAACATCATTATATCTTTTGACATCTAGAATTATACCTTCTAAACCATACTCATTTCCCAATCTTGTAAATGGAGTACTAATCTCTGCATAAGAAATTCCTTTGTTAAGAGCCATCCATAAATTACCATCTAATGTTTCGTAAAGATTAATAACGACAAAATCCTGCAATCCATTTTCTTTATCGAGCTTATAAACAATATCACCAGCCGAATTAAAAACGAGGCAACCATTATTTAGAGTTGCTAAGGCATAATCTCCATTGCTCAGTTGTGTACCATTATATATCTGAGAATCATCAAGTATATTTGCCAGATCTTTATATTGAGGTCCTAAAGATCTAAGCGTTTTTGATAATCCAGTAGTCTTATTATAAATAAATATTCCTTCTCCAATAGTTGCAATAAAAATCTCATTTTCACTCCATGGCAGCATTAAAAAAATATCTTTTTCCTTATAAAATTCACCACCTAAAATAAATTCAACAGAGTCATTTATTAACTTATACGGTCCATCATATACATGACCCCAATATATCTCATCGTGTACCTTAAAGCTTAAAAAAGAACCATCGGTATTTCGATAGACATTTTTCAGTTTCTTATCTTCAAATGAATAAATTACCTCATCACAACAAAAATAAACATGTCGATCTAATATGTAAATCTTCCATACATCTTTAAAATCAATTGTATCTAACTGATTGACAAGCGAATTATAGTGAATACGCCCTTGCTTATCAGGAGCTAAGTATCCAAATTCTTCCACTCCTCCAACATATACTGTACCGTCCAAGTGCGCTAATGATCTTACAATTGAACCATTTGAAATAGGAATCTTTTTCCAGGTGCTACCGTCAAACTCAAGAATTCCATCCTCAGTATTTCCAACATATATTACACCTCTGTTGTCTTCACAGATAGCCCAATTCTGTTCCGACGCACCATAATCATTGGGTGCATAATTTTTCATTAATGGTATTCCATTCTTATTCATTTGAGCAATTAATGGAATATTTAGAATAATTATAATTAAAACAAAAAGAAATTTCCTTGTCATTATTTTTGATTTCGGTTGAAAAACAATATAAATATAAAAAACAAAAAGACAAAATACTAAAAAATAGTATCTTGTCTTTTATTTTTAATTAAACTTTTTACGAATTATTCAACAAATAATCGTTTCGTATATTCTGAATCATCAATTATAACTTTAACCACGTATACTTGTGAAACATGTTTAACACTTGTTTCGAATCTTGTAAAGTCATTGATATCACTTTCTACTATCTTCTGTCCTACAAGATTATAAATTTCGATCTTTCCTTCTTCGAAATTATAGTTATTTTCGTTAAAGAATTCAACAATAACTCGATCACCTAATGAATAAATTGAAAGCTGATAAGAAATTATTTCCTCAAAACCTACATTACCCGAATCATATGTAACACTAAACTGCGTAGCAGCAGTATTATTATTTCCTGCTGCATCCTGAGCAACACCTGCTAATACATCAACAGTTACTTCTCCATCTGTAACAGGTTCAACAACCACAGTCCATGCAATACCATTTGTTACATTGTTAAACCCTGATAAATTAGCATTCGAAACATCAATATCAGTACTTTCGAATCCTGTAACTGCTTCGCTAAATGTAATTGTTACAACAAAGTTTCCTGTTACAGTTCCACTTTCTGCAGAAGATATTGTAACCGATGGTTGACCTATATCTTCCGTGCTAAAATTCCAAGTTGTGGCATCTGAAATTCCGGCAAAACTATTTCCAGATAAATCGTGGAATGCACCATTGTCGATTAATACATAATAATCTGTCTCTCCATCGAAATCAATTCCCGGATTAATAGTCACTGTTTCCTGGTTTATGCTTACCTGAGCTGACTCAACATCAATACTCTGCTGGATATTATCACCGTTCATGATATTTATTAAACCAGTATTAGCAACAACAGATTCATTAAATGTGATTACTAAATTTGTATTAACCGTAATATTGCTTGCATCGTCCACTGGACTAACAGATAGAATACTTGGTGCCGTTAAATCAGGTGTTTCAAAATTCCAGATCGTTGGATCTGAGATTCCTCCATAACTATTTCCGGAAGCATCTCTAAACGCATCATTTGCAATTAAAATGTGGTATGCAGTTGATTCCTCAAAATCAATTCCAGGATTGATGGTAACAATATTTCCTGAAATACCTGCCGCAGAAACATCTATTGCCAAGTGTGTTGCAGAAGTTTCCTAATTAACAATAGTAATATTCCCTGCGTTGGCAACTACATTCTCACTAAACTCAATTTCCAGATTAGCAGTTAATGAAACTCCTGTAGCATCGTCTGCAGGTGATAAGCTGGTTATGGATGGAGCCACATTATCTCCAATTGTAAAATTCCAACTGACCGCATCAGAAATACCTGAGTAATTATTTCCATCAATATCCTGGAATACTCCATAATCCATTTGAACATAATAACTATTCAAATCTTCAAAGTCTATATTAGGATTAATAGTTACAATATTTGATGATACTGTAACATTTGTCGATGCAGCATCTATAGCTTCATGAGTTATTGAAGTAGTTGAATTTTCAATATAAATAAATCCTGAATTCTTTACAACCTCCTCATTAAATGTTATTACAAGGTCAAAGTTATTGGTTAAGTTGGACGAATTATCTATTGGTGAAAAATCTGTAGCCATTGGAGCCGAAGCATCCACTGTAAAGAAATTCCATTTTGTAGGATCAGAGATACCAGCATAAACATTTCCAAAGGCGTCTTCAATAGTACCAGCATCGATTAACACATAGTAATTTGTTAATCCATCAAAATCGATGGTAGGATTAATCGTAACTTCATTAGCAGAGAAACTGACTGCAGCATCATTAATCTCAATTACTTCATGGTTCGATGCGGCGTCCGCATCCACAATAGTAATATATCCAGAACCCGGGCTAACAAGTTCACTAAATGTTAGCACAAGATTAGAAATAATGGATACGCCAGTAGCATCGTCAAGTGGTGAAACCGGACCTAATGTTGGTGGTTCAACATCTTCTGTATAGAAATTCCATTCTGATGATGATAGTGTACCAATACCCGCAAAGGTATTTCCAGATGCATCAACGAAAGTACCATCACCCACTATAACGTAGTAATTTGTTTCACCTATAAAATCAACCGAAGGATTAATTGTAGCAATATTTGTACTTACTGTTACAGGTCCTATAGCAACATTAATAATTTCATGCTCAGTTCCTTCATCGGCATTCATAATTGTGATTTCTCCTACATTTTTACTAATATTTTCAGTAAAAGTAATTTCTAGGTTTGCATTAACTGCTACACTCGTTGCATCATCAGTCGGACTTAATGTTACATAATCCGGATCAATGAAATCTTCGGTTGTGAATTCCCATTCTCCCGATGTCATTCCGTCATATACATTTCCTAAAACATCTATAAATGCCTCAGGACTAATTGTGACATAATAAGTTGTTTCACTGTCAAAGTCGGATGCCGGATCAATTGAAATAGTTGTGGTTCCATTACCACCCAGGCTTCCAACATCTATTGACTCAAATAGTGCATCATTACTTTGATACCTTATTTCTACATTTCCAGTATTTAAGTAAGCTGTTTCATCAAATGTGATTTCCAGTACTTCACTTACTGTAACTCCGAAGCTTCCGTTTGTGGGACTTAAGGTACTAATCTCAGGACCTGTTGCATCATAATCAATTGTAAACTGATCAGAAGCAATATTTCCATTTCCAGCTAAATCAGTAACTTCATCTAATAAAATATCGACAGTTACAGTTCCATCCGTCGTTGGTGTAATTGTAGCATCCCATGCTAAGCCAGCTACCTGGTTTGTAAGGTTACTTACCGTGCCATTAGTAACTGTAATATTTCCAGTTAATAAATCATTAATTTCTTCACTAAATGTTATAGTAACTTCCAAATCAGTATTTATTGTACCTGATTGCAGTGAAGTTATTTCAACAGTTGGTGAAGTAATATCATACTCTACGGTAATCTCATTTGAAACAGTATTGAAATTATCAGCCAAATCCTGTGCAACACCAGCAGGGATAATAACTGATACATCACCTTCTGTTGCAGGAGTGATATTTGCTGTAAATGTTATGTTATCAGAAGTATTCAGATTTGAAGCACTACCATTTGTAACAGTTATATTTCCTACATTATCGAAATTCTTCATTTCTTCACTAAACTCAATTGTAATTTCAAATGATGAAGAATTTGATGGGCTAACTTCTGCGGTAGATATACTTACCGTAGGATCAGTTATATCTTCTGTTTCAAAATTCCATAAGCTTGATCCAGAGATACCTGCATAATAATTATCATATGCATCTTTAAATGCTGTAGCATCAATTTCAACATAATAACTGGTTTCACCACTGAAATCAATAGTTGGATTAATTGTTACTTCATTATCCGTAATTGAAACTGAACCAACCGCAATGGTTTCATGTTCTGTTGGACCAGCTAGTTCCCATATCGTAATATTTCCAGCATCAGCTGTAACATCTTCATCAAAAGTAATTATGAGATTAGAACTTACTGCAACATCTGTATCATTATTGGCAGGGTTTAAGCTAGTAACTATAGGTCCTGCGATATCCTCTGTTGTAAAGCTCCATTCTGCAGGATTAGTAATTCCTCCAAACGGATTTGCTACAGGAGTATTTGTATCTTCGAATGTACCTGCATCGATTAACACATAATATTCTGTTTCACCATTAAAATCAGATCCCGGATCAATAGTAACAACATCTGTTGCTACTGAAACCTGAGGACTACCTACAGGTATTGTTTCAATGATCGAAGGTCCAGATGCTTCATAAATTACAATATTGCCTGATCCTTTTACAACCTCCTCACTAAATGTTAATACTAAATTAGAACCAACTGTAACACTTAACGCATTATCGACAGGTGAGTAATCAGTTATGTAAGGATTACTTATATCTGCTGAAGTGAAATTCCAGTCGGTTGCCAGACTATATCCTGCAAAACTGTTTCCAGCATTATCTACAAATGCTGTTCCGTCGACAAGAACATGGTAATCAGTTAAACTTGATAATGGGCTTGTAGGATCTACAGTTATTGTCTTTGTTCCATCACCACTAATATCTGATGTTGAAACATCAAATGTTTCTACTGTTCCAACCCCTGTTTCTACAAGAGTTATAATTCCACTTACAGCATTAACAATTTCATTAAATACAATCTGAAGATTAGAAGTAACAGATACACCTGTTGCTCCATCAGCTGGACTTAAAGTAGAAACTACAGGAGCATCTTCATCATATGTTATACTCAACTGAGTTGCTGCATTATTTAAATTTCCTGCATTATCAAATGCTACTCCGCTGAGTACACTAACTGTGACTAATCCACTGCCTGTCGGAGTTATATCTGCTGTAAATGTTGTACTATCGGCTGTATTGAAATTACCAGCTGATCCATTTCCTACGGTAATATCTTCAACATGGAAATGATTGACTTCTTCGGTAAATGCAATGGTTAACTCGAAAGGTGTAGTATTTGTTGGATTTGATTCCAAGGTTGATATACTTACATTAGGCTTTGTACCATCGTATTCAATACTAAATTGTGTAGCTGCATTATTTGCATTTCCTGCATAATCATGAGCTTTACCCGAAGCTAAATCAACGGTCACTGTACCATTAGCAATTGGTGTAATTAATACCGTAAATATAGTATCTTCTTTAACTTCTGCATAACTTCCTGCATTACAATTCTCAAGAGTAAGGTCAGTTAGAATAAAGTCGGTAACTCCCTCATCAAATTCAATGGTTAAAGTAAATGAAGAATTTGTTGGGTCAGGTTCTGTGGCGGTTAAAGTCACATTTGGGTTCGTAATATCATATGTCACACTAAACTGAGAAGCAACAATATTTCCATTACATGCTAAGTCGTTTGCAACTCCTCCTGCAATATCAACAGTAACTTCACCATCAGTGGTCGGAGTAACTACAACATCATACTCAATACCTGCTGTTGATTCAGTAAAATTACTCACGTTTCCATTACCGACAGTAATATCACCACTTACAAATCCGGTTACCTGCTCACTAAATGTTACTGTAAATTCAATATTTGTATTCGTTGGATCTGGTTCTAACGATGAAATTAATATAATTGGATTTGTCTGATCATATTTAATTGTATCGGCTATCGCAGCAATATTATCATTACCTGCCAGATCGGTTGCAACACCTGAATTTGCATTAATAATAACATCTCCATCAAGTGTTGGAGTAACATCAAAATCAAAATCGATATTATCTGAAGTGGTTACACCTGAAGTGGTTCCGTTTGTTAAGGATATATCAGTGTGATCAAAACCAGTTACTTCTTCACTAAATGAAATGGTAAATGCTATCGGATCCAGATTAGTTGGATCTGACACCAAGGTAGAAATAGAAGTTGTAGGTGCAGTTCCATCCTCGCCTGTATAATCTGCATAAGTATCTTCAATTGACGACATTCCGGTTACAGAAAGAATATTACTTTCATGAGTTACAGTTGAATAAACACTCCTGTTGGAACCATCATCATATTCAGTGGCAAAAATACTTGCTTCTGCTCCAAAGATATCATCATCTGTATAATAAAAATCAGCACTAAAAACTGGTGAAATCACTCCTAAAGAACCTACACGCCAGTAACGGCTAAGATATTCTGAAGGACTTGTATTTTCAGGATGAATTTCGTCTGCAATTCTAACTCCAATCCAACTACCTGAAGAAAAACCACCACTATTTGTCAGATTAAAAGATACAGGGCTATATTCTGCAATTCCGGTTGTATCTCCAATTGGAAAGGTAAATGATGTCTTAGTAGTAAATCCCTTTCTTAACGAACCGGTACTATTGGTAACAATCATAGTAGTTGAACCAAATGTTCCGGATATTGATCCAGTGTTTCCTATATATAAATCACTTGTATTTAAATGAAACACACCATTGGATAATGTAAGCACATTTCGAACTATAATATTCGCTGAAAGACCCAATCCAGATGTATTTTCGAGTGTAAAATTTTCGAACTGGGTACCTGCAGTTCCTCCCAAAGTTTGCAAGGTTGTACCACTGAAAACTACTGATCCAACAGTATTAAAATTAATAAATACGTTTCCTGAAGTGGCATTATTATACCAATCTCCATCAATTTCGATTTTACCATCCAGATCGATTGTTCCATCAAAAGCACCTGAAGTTTGGTTTGTATAATCAGCACCTGATCAAGAAATTTTTAATATGGCGCCAGAATTAATAACAATATTAGCACCATTATTAACTACCCCGGTTTGAGCAAAACCAGAGAAGACCAGGAATCCAAAACAAATCATGAAAATGAATTGTTTTGATTTTTTGGATCTTATGTAATTGGTAGAAAAGATCATATGATTAGTTTTTAATTATTATTTTCTGAATCAGTTTGTAACATCTCCATTATTTTAGCGATATCACTTTTTAATTTCAAATTTTCTTCCATCAGTAAATCAATTTGATAGGAAGTAGTAGATGTTTTCTCAAGTTGAATGTCTTTTAAGTCAACCTGTTTTTGAAGTTCTTCAATTTGCTTTTGCTGTTCTTTTACAGCCTCAATTAAAAGCACTGTTAATTTCGAGTATTTTATGCCGTACATATTTCCATAATTCTCAACTATTTCTGGAATAATTTTAATTGATAATTCGGGATCAATGCCAATCTTTTCTTCTTCAATACCCTTTGTGTTTAAGTAACTATATCTAATTGTATTGAGAGATAAGATTTTTGAAAGAGCACCATCAACATAATCAGAATTTTTGGATGCTTTTCCAATTTCAACACCCTCTATAAAGCCTACCGCATTTACATTTCCTGTTACAACCATTTTATGTAGCCCAGGATTATAAGTAGAATCTCCATCAATCACTACGTATCTCTTGGTGTCACTAAAATCGCCATAAATTAGAGGTACTCTATAATTAAAGTCGTTAACAGCATTTATACATAACTTGTTTGATCCCATTTCTCTTCTACCTGCTTCAGTGCCAATAAATACATTGTATGAACCTTTTGTAGCTGCCGCACCGGCCCATCTTCCTAAATATGTATTATGGTTTCCTTCGAAATTCATATATCCTGACTGATAACCCAGGAATGTGTTAGAACCTCCAATTTGATTTTCATAACCACTTTCATAACCAATAAAAGTATTAAAGCTTCCATCCTCGGGATTATCTCCCGATTCATCTCCTAAATTGTTATAACCAGATTTATTTCCTAAAAAAATATTATTAAACCCAATGACATTATTAAACCCAGACTGAAATCCAATAAATATGTTATGGCTTCCTTTGTCCGGCAATTCATCACCTCTATTTGTATAGCCGCTTTCGTAACCTATAATGATATTTCTGGAACCGGTGATATTAGTATAACCACTGTTATATCCAGCAAAAAAATTGAAATCTCCTGTTGTATTGTTTAGTCCACTATTATGACCAATAAAATAGTTTCTTGATGATAAATTCAAAAAACTATTGGCAGTAGCCTTTGAAGGGCTTCGACCACTAACTGCAAAACCTCCGACTTTGCCTTTTGCTGCAGATTCGTCAACATAAATACGAGTACTATCAACCGTTGCAAAGAATATATCGTTTGAAGTACCTTTTGATGGACTTCGTCCGCTAACAGCAAAGCCACCTACTTTTCCTTTGGCAGTTACCGTATCGTTAATATAGATTCTTGCACTGTCTGGTGTAATTACCATATAATCATCAACTATTCCTTTTGAAGGACTAAATGATACAAAAGCAACATCTCCTCCATCAGCTTGAAGCATTGGACGAATTGTTTCTAAAGCATCTTTTATTTTTTTCTCTAAATCTTTTTCGTTCATATTTTTTAACTTTATAACTTTTTAACTTTTACTGGCTCTATACTTTTTTATAGCCGTATGTAAAGCATCGATCCCAAGCATTGAGCAGTGGATCTTTGGAGCTGGTAAGCCACCGAGGTCTTCAACTATATCATCCTTAGTCATAGCCAAAGCTTCATCAAGAGTCTTCCCCTTAGCTAGCTCT
>PKTC01000367.1 GCA_002869305.1 Marinilabiliales bacterium | reverse complement strand
AAGTAAAATAAAAAATACTATGGAGAAAACATATCCCCCGGGCATTTTCATAAATAATTCAGGTAACACTTGAAAAACAAGTCCTGGACCTGCTTCCGGGTTCATACCTAATGCGAAAACGGCTGGAAATATCATTACTCCGGCTAATAATGCTATTAAGGTATCGGCTAATGAAACCTGAAATGCAGTTTTTGGTAGGTTATTATCTTTATTTATGTAACTACCATAAGTTATTAATGCTCCCATACCTATGCTAAGTGAAAATGCAGCCTGACCAAGAGCTTCTAATATCACCCCCCAGGTAATCTTTGAGAAATCTGGTTTAAATAAAAACTCTAATCCCTTGGATGCTCCATCGAGCGTAAGCGATCTAACACACATAATTACAATAAGAACAAACAATAATGGCATTAATATTTTTGTGTACTTTTCTATTCCATCTTTTACACCTGAAAAAACAATCCAGGCAGTAAGTCCCATAAATACAAACTGCCATAATAATGGTCTGAAAGTAGAAGATTTAAAACTTTCAAAAATGATTGTCGTATTTTGATTCTCGAACCCGTTTGCAAAAGCTTTTACAATATACTCAAGGGTCCATCCTGCAATGGTGCTATAAAAGGCAAGTATGAAAAAAGCTGCAACAAGTCCCATTATTCCGATTATATACCAGGGTTTTCCAGGGGCTAATTTTTTGAATGCTCCAAATGTATTTAATTTTGCCTTGCGACCAATTGTAAATTCAGAGAGCATAACAGGGACACCAATAATAAAAATAAATGCTAAATAGATTAGCACAAAAGCACCTCCTATACTCTCACCTGCAACATATGGAAACCTCCATATATTTCCTAACCCTACAGCAGAACCAGCTGTTGCCGCAATTACACCAAATTTACTCCCAAAACTATCTCTATTTGAAAAATCTACATTTGCCATTTTTTTTTTATTAAGGTACAAGAAAAGGCAATTTTACAAAAATTGAATCTATTTGCAAAATATGGTTTAACAGAAAAATAAAAGCCGTCTTAATATTTAATAAGACGGCTCAAAATACTATCATAAAACAATTTTAATTTCTATTTTCCGCATTAAGATCTTTATAAGCTTCAAACAATCTTTTTATAAAACTTTTCTCACCTTCTCTTAACCAAACTCTTGGATCGTAAAATTTCTTATTTGGTCCATCAGGATCCTCTGTATTTCCTATCTGGCATTGAAGAAATCCTTGTTTATCTTTATAATATTCTAAGATTCCTTTCCACATGGCCCACTGCAAATCAGTATCAATATTCATTTTTATAGCTCCATAACTAATTGCTTCAGTAATTTTTTCTTTCTCTGAACCAGACCCACCGTGAAATACAAAATTAACAGGCTTTTCTTTCGTGTTAAATTTCTTTTGAATCAACTTTTGTGAATTATTTAATATCTCTGGACTTAAGACTACATTCCCAGGTTTATAAACACCATGAACATTTCCAAATGATGCAGCAATTGTAAAATTAGGACTTACTTTCAATAAATTCTCATAAGCATATGATACTTCTTCGGGTTGGGTATATAATTTCGATGCATCAACATTGGTGTTATCAACTCCATCTTCTTCACCCCCCGTTACACCTAATTCTATTTCGAGTGTCATTCCTAGATCTTTCATTTTATTCAAGAAAGATCTTGAAATCTCTACATTTTCCTCTAAAGATTCTTCACTTAGATCTAGCATATGCGAGCTAAAAAGAGGCTGCTTATTTTTTTCATAGAAAGCAACACCAGCCTCTACTAATCCTTCAACCCAAGGAATAAGCTTTTTAGCACAATGATCAGTATGCAGAATAACAGGCACATCGTAATATTTAGCCAAGTTATGCACATGATGTGCTCCAGATATTGCACCTGCAATACTTGCTTTTTGGTTTTCGTTTGACAGCCCTTTACCTGCAATAAAAGCTGCACCGCTATTAGAAAATTGTATTATAACTGGAGAATTTATCTCACGAGCAGTTTCTAAAACTGCATTTATTGAGTTTGTTCCAATAACATTAACAGCAGGTAAGGCAAATTGCTTTTCTTTAGCATATTCAAAAAGATGTGAAACTTCTTCTCCGAATAACACTCCTGATCTAAATTTCTTTGTCATATCTCATGTTTTATTTAATTCAAAATCAAACAATTTTAACAAAAATGCCTTGATTTACAAAATATAATTTCTCTGTGAAGAAAAAAAGCAGCTTGCTTAAAGCTGCCTTAAAATAATTCTTTTACTCATTTAAGCAATATCAATTTCTTTGGCGAGATAAACATCCTGGATTGAATTTAATAACTCAACACCTTCCTTCATGGGCCGCTGGAAAGCTTTACGACCCGAAATTAGTCCCATACCTCCTGCTCTTTTATTGACAACGGCGGTAAAAATTGCCTCAGCTAAATCTGATGCTCCAGAAGATGCTCCTCCAGAATTAATTAGTCCAAATCGCCCCATATAATTATTAACCACTTGATATCTTGTTAAATCGATAGGATGATCAGAACTAAGCTCCGAATAAACTTTATCGTGGGTTTTTGCAAACTTTAAATCTTTAAAACCACCATTACATGTAGGAAGTTTTTGCTTAATAATATCTGCTTGTATTGTAACGCCAAGATGATTTGCCTGACCAGTTAAATCAGCAGCTGTATGATAATCAACTCCATCTTTCTTAAAACTAGAGTTGCGGGTATAACACCAAAGAATTGTAACCATTCCTAACTCATGAGCCCTTTCGAAAGCTTCAGCAACTTCGATAAGCTGACGGTTTGATTCTTCAGAACCAAAATAGATAGTAGCACCAACCGCTTTTGCTCCTAAATTCCATGCTTCCTCGACTGTTCCATACATGATTTGATCAAATTTATTTGGATACGTCATCAATTCATTGTGATTTAACTTTACAATAAATGGAATTTTATGAGCATATTTTCGAGAAACAGATGCCAATACTCCAAATGTAGATGCCACAGCATTACAACCACCTTCAATGGCTAACTTGACAATATTTTCAGGGTCAAAATAAATTGGATTTGGAGCAAAAGATGCTCCTGCAGTATGTTCTATTCCCTGATCAACCGGAAGAATTGAGAAAAAGCCTGAACCAGCCAAACGGCCTGTATTAACCATTTGTTGCATTGATCCAATAACCTGAGGGTTACGATTTGTTTGACTAAAAACAGTATCAATATAAGATGGGCCGGGTAGATGCAATAGGTCTTTACTAACCTTAGTTGAGTTGTGATTTAACAGATAATCTGCCTTATCACCTAATAACTCCAAAATTTTATTGTATGACATACGCTTTAAGATTTATTGATTGAATACACACAAATTTAACAAATAAATTAAAAAAGGGTTTAATGATCAAGACTGAATTATTTCCATGATCTGTAAAATGTAACTCGTCTAATTGCTTAGTGTTTAGAAAGGATATCCAATACCGATATTAATTGTGAAGTCGTTTTGCCATGAAAGACTTCTATTTCCATGTATCCATCGATCTCCTTCGGGAAGTGCCGGATCTCTTAATTTAACCCCTAAATCAAGTCTAAATATTACAAATGAAAAGTCGAATCGAGCGCCAGCTCCAGAACCTATTGCAAATTCCTTGTAGAATTCGTCCCTGCGAAACAGCCCTCCCTCAAATTCGTTGGAATTTAAATTCCAAACATTACCAGCATCTACAAATAATGCACCTTCAAGCACCCAAAACATTTTAAATCGGTATTCAAAATTTGCCTCGAGTTTTATATCACCTGTTTGATCTGGGAACCTGGTTCTTGAACCTCCTGCGTATGATCCTGGACCTAAATCACGAACATTCCATGCTCTTATACTATTTGCTCCACCTGAGAAATACATTTTTTCAAAGGGTAATGCAAGCGAATTTCCATATGGAATTCCAACACCGCCAAATATTCTATAAGCGATTGTACTTGAATTATCGATTACATTATAATACCTTATATCCAAATCAAATTTAGCATATTGTGAAAATGGCACACCAAAGACCATATATTTTCCATTCTCGTCTGTTACAGCATTTGTAAGTTCACTGATTCCTGATAATATGTTCCCGGAGATTTCCGAATTCAATCTTAAAAAGTAAAAATCTCTAGATTTTTTAATATCCTGGTTGTTAAATATTAAACTGTAATTTGTAACTGAAACAAGATGGTTGTCGTAACTACTTCTTAAATACGTTGAATCAATGTAATTTTTAAATTCCTGGGTTGCATAGGGTAAGTTTACTGCATTCAATTCAAGCAATTTAACTGAATGTTTGAGGTATTTATTTCCATCCCAAGAATAGCCATAAGACATGTTTGCGATTGATCTTCGATAATCAATTCTATCTTGAAAATTATATCCTGCAGAAATTTGAGTTTTCGGACTGTATTTCTTGCTAAATTTCTCAGCTTTGAATACTGGTAAAATAAATTTAGGGATACTTACCAATATGTTTCCTCCAAGTTCTGTAGTATAATTATTACCTGCAATATTTTCCTCATCAATTTTTTCGATTGCACCGTTAACTCTAAAATCAGTAACTTCTGCTCCTCCAAATAAACTTCTGTGCTGGTATAAAAAATTACCACCAACACCGATATTACCATAAGAATTTGTTCCTTGTATCTCTATGGTATAAGATTGCAAAAAATATTTTGTAAGCTTCATTTTGCAATTGATATATCCAAGGTGAAGACTATCGTTTTGAAGTGAATCTATCTCTTCGAATTGTATATTTATGATTTTAAATAAACGTAAAGAATTTAAATGTTTGTAGGTTTTATTTACTTTTTCTAATGAATACAATGCGCCTTCCTGAACAAAATTGGATTGAAAAATTACCCTTTTATTTAATTTATCTTCACCTTTTGAGATATAATATATGCCATCAACATATACCGTATCAAGATCTGTATAATATCCTTCACCTTGACTTAAAGCCTCCTTCTGGTCAAAATTAGTAAACACATACACTTTATTTATTAGGTACTTTTTGTGATGAGATCTAACAACATCATTGTCAGGGGTTTTCTTTTGAGGTTGATGAATGTTTAATACTAAATCTACCTTTTTTGTTCTTGAAGAACTATCTGCTTCAAAAAATATAAAATCTTTATTGAACTTATAATAACCTTTATTTTTTAACCTCTTTTCTATTCTTGTTCTTTCGTTTTGCAATATATCCAAATCGAAATTATCTTCTTTTACAATAACCGTGTTTATTGTATCGTGGAAGAAATCATCAGCAAGAACGGAATCATTGCATCTGAAATTTATGTTCTTAATTTTAAAAGGTTCATTCACTTCAATTTTATAAAGAATTCTTGCTCGTTTTCTTTTTAGCTGAACAGTATCTTTTACAACAGAATTGTAATATCCTTTGTTATCCAGGTATGATTTTAGAAAATCGACCGATTTCTCAGATAAGAATTCATCATAAATAACAGGTTCCTCGCCGATTTTTCTTAACCAATTGCTTAGTCCTCTTTCACTATCTTTCTTTGATAAATTATACATTCCCAAATGAAAACGAAGGCCCAGGATTCTTTTATTTGGTTTCTGTCGTACGTAATTTTTTATTTCTTCTTTTTTAAGCTTTCCTTCACGTACCCTAATGCGATAGCGATCTAATAAATACTGATCTTCAGGAACATACTTAACAGGACTACAAGATGTAAAAATCATTACCAGGACTACAATTAACCCTATAATCCTCCGTGATGATTTATATAATCTTGTGAAAATTCTCAAAGCTTTAATTATATTTACGTTCAAAATTGCAGAACTCCAGAAAAAGATAGCAGCATGCTCAGCAAAAATAAAATTAAATTCATAAATTCCATTAAAAAAAAGAAATACAGAGATATTCATCAGTGTTTTTTTGTTGAAGGCGAAAAAATTGTGGATGAACTGCTTCATTCTGATATGTCAATAATTAGAATTTTTGCAACTTCTACTTGGATTCAATCACGCCATTTAGAATTAAATAATATCGATAACAAAGAGTTAGTTGAAATTACAGATGAAGATTTAAAAAAGATTAGCGCCTTATCTACGCCCAACAAGGTTATGGCTGTAGCCAAAAAATCTGAGTATTCGTATACATTTGATAATATAAAATCTAAACTAAATCTGTTTCTTGATAATATTAATGATCCTGGAAATCTTGGTACAATTATTCGAATAGCTGATTGGTTTGGAATTGAGGATATTTTTTGCAGTTTGGAAAGCGTGGATGTTTATAATCCGAAAGTTGTTCAGGCATCGATGGGAGCTATATATCGAACAAAAGTACATTATGTGGATTCGATTGATTTTTTACAGAAAGCGATTCAACTAAATGGTTTTAATATTTATGGAACTTTTCTTGAAGGAAAAAACATATATGAAGAAGAACTTAAAGAGAATGGTTTAATAATCTTAGGGAGTGAATCGCACGGAATTACAGAGAATTTGAAGCCCTTTATAAATAAAAAACTTTTTATTCCAAGTTTCCCATCTAATATGGAAACCTCAGAATCATTAAACATTTCAATTGCTGCTGCAATAACTTGTGCCGAATTTAGGAGAAGAGCAATAAATAATTAGCAAATTACTCGAAATGCAATGAAACCATGAACATGCGCGATTTCATTTTATCAATTGAGTTTGCGTATTGTGGATGATCTTCGTAAACATCTGAAGAAACGACATTTAAACTACCCACAGAATATTTTATTTCAGTAGAAAATTTAAAATATGCCAAATAAAAGTCTATACCAACACCTATTTCGTAATATAAATCGAATGGTTTTAACTTAATGTAAATTTCTTCATCTTCATTAAATTCCTTATTACGGGCCATGTCATTTCGAATGTTGATTCCTCCAATTAAATATGGTCTGGTATTGTGGATTCTAACTGATTTATACTTTAAACTTAGAGGCAAATCAATAAAAGTAGATTCTATTTTCATTTCAGAAACTACCTGTTGATTTGAGTCATAAAATAGTATCTTTCGCTGCCCAAGAGAAATTCCAGGTAAAAATCTCAAATTCCAGTTATCATTTAACCTTAAATCAGATACAATCCCAACATGAAAACCAGGAACTAAATCATTCAGCTCCGGAATTAAAACTGCAGAATCCGCACCATATGGTTGCATAGATGGAGTTATATCAAAATCCATGGTATTGAAACCTACTGTAAACCCAAAGTGAATTTTTTTATGATCAACACCCTGATAATTTAGAGTCACATCGTCCTGGGCTTTTATTCCCTGGAAAAACAAACTTAAAAATAATATGCCAATAAATTTCTTCATTCAATGTAAAATCTACCTAACGTATGAACGCTTATTTTTATTATTAATTGGCTTGTGAATTACTTTTTTGCAACATATAATGTAGCAATCCCAAAACTTAAAGTCTCAAAAGTGGTATTTTTGAAACCCACTTTTTCCAATTCAGTAACAAATGATTCTCGTTCAGGAAATTGATTAACTGATTCGGGCAAATACGTATACGCGGAACTATCTTTTGAAATAATTTTTCCTATCCCAGGTAAAATGTATCTGAAATAGAAATTATAAATTTGTTTTACAGGAAATGCTCTCGGTTTCGAAAATTCAAGAACAACTAACTTTCCATTTTCTTTGATAACCCGGTACATTTCAGAAAGTCCTTTATTAAGGTTTTCATAATTACGCACACCAAAAGCTACTGTTAAGCCATCAAAAGAATTTGATTCGAATTCCAAGTTCTCAGAATCTCCTTTTTTGAGTTCAATAATATGATCTAGCTTCTTTTTCTTTATTTTTTCGATACCAATATTCAGCATTTCTAATGATATATCAATGCCGATTACTTTTTCAGGATTAAGTTTTAAGGCAGCAATTGCAAGATCACCAGTGCCTGTGGCTACATCTAAAATGACTGGATTTGAAGGAATGCCATGTAAATTTCGTATGGCTTTCTTTCTCCAAATTTTATCAATTCCTAACGAAAGAAAATGATTTAAAAAGTCGTATCGTCGGGCAATATTATTAAACATTTGAGCTACCTGCTCTTTTTTACCAGATTTATTATCCTTATATGGTGTTATCACAAAATTTTTCTTAGTTCTCTTTTAAATAATTCTCCAATGCATTATCGTAAAGCTTTCTAATATCATTAATAAAACCATACGAATTATCATCAATTCTGAGCTCTGATTTTGTTACATGTCCTAATGCCGAGAAAGGAATCTTTTTTTCAATCATATAATCAATAAAATGATCTTCGTTTGATGGCGAAACAGAAACTACAACACGGCTCTGAGATTCGCCAAAAAGGAATGCATCTTTTCTTATTTCTGCATCTGGGGTGATGTCGAATCCGAAACATTTCACCATGGCAGACTCAACCAATGTTACAAACAAGCCTCCATCCGCAACATCATGAGCAGAAAGTATTAGATTTTTTTTAATTAAACCTTTGATAGCTTCCTGAAGATCATGCTCTTCCTCCAAATTAAAATAAGGAACTGGTGACTCCTCAATTTTGTGAATATAGTTTAGATATTCTGATGAGTTGATATCATCTCTTGATTTTCCAATCAAGTAAATCATATCGCCTTTATTTTTAAATGCGATGCTCATCTGATCGTTTTTATCTTCGATCAAACCAATCATACCAATTGTTGGAGTTGGGTTTATAGGTTCAGTTCTTCCATCAACCTGCATTTGATTATAGAAACTTACATTACCTCCTGTAACCGGAGTATTAAATTTCTTACAAGCGTGTCCCATGCCTTTAATAGCTCCAACAAATTGCCAATAAGCTTCTGGATTATAAGGATTACCAAAATTTAAGCAGTTGGTAACAGCCAAAGGAATACCTCCAGAACATACTATATTTCTTGCTGCTTCAGAAACAGCTATTTCTGTTCCCTTTTCAGGATCTGCCTTTACATATCTTGAATTACAGTCAACCGTCATGGCTAAAGCTTTATTGGTATCCTTAATATTATAGATACCAGCATCTGAAGGAAAGTTGGTAGTCATGTTTCCGGTACCCACCATGGAGTCATACTGCTCAATGACCCATTTTTTAGAAGCAATATTAGGACTTTGTAATAATTGTTTTGCAGTTTCGATGTAATCTTCAGGCTCGATTACATCATCAATCTTAAACTTTTTATATTCCTTATAATAAGCTGGTTCTTTATATTCTCTTTCGTATACTGGAGCACCTCCTCCCAAAACTAATGTTGATGCCGGAACTTCGGCTACTAGCTCATCGTGCATGTAAAAATATAATTTATCTTCATCGATAACCTCTCCGATAATCTCACAATTTAAATCCCATTTATCAAAAATACTTTCAACAATCTTTTCTTCACCCTTCTTTATACCTTGTACTATTTTCTCTTCGCCCTTTT
>PKTC01000197.1 GCA_002869305.1 Marinilabiliales bacterium | reverse complement strand
TCAATACTTGGATGAAATAATTTGTAAACTTAGTTACAAAAAAGTTGCGAAACCTATGATTTATGAGAGAGCGCAGTTTATGAAATATTATAGTAACCTATAATAAAACAGCCCTGAATTTCTAACTCAAGGCTGTTCCTATCTTTAATTTTTATTCTTGAAGTTTTAGAATAATTTCATTATAATTTTTCTTATTCCAAATATCTAATATACTTTTAAGGTTTGCGTATTCAGCAGGGCTTATTTCATCCGTATTAATTTTAAGTGATTTTACTGCATGAATCAAGTTCTCATTTGAGCTAATTTCGATTTTTACAGAACCAATTTCATTCCTTAATTCTTTGTTGACAGAAGGAGAGATGAAATTATACCCTTCTGGTATAGCAATGCTAAAATCATACGATTCATTTACCGGATAAGATAACTTTAAAGGTGTTTGTCTTTCATTCAATAAAGCAGGAAGGTGTTCTCCTTTTAATCCATACATTGAAGCAGGGAGCTCAAAGAAATAATAATCTCCCTGGTTTTTCCATATTTCTTTTTCCTCAATCTTTGTTTCAACTTCACTCTTATTTTGATCAAAATCTACAACATTGAAATCAATAATTGAATTTGAAGAAAATACAGAAGCGGCAACTTCTTTAGCGCTTTTAACATTTGCTAAATAATTCAGGTACGGATTCTTAATGCCTTGAACTTTAATAATTGCATCACCAGTTAAATCACCTGATTTATTTAGTTTTAAGCTTCCATTTACTGAAACTATTGATTCGGTATTATCAATGAAATCAGGTAGATTAATAGAACTACCTTCTAAATTTAAAAACCCGTAATCTTTAAGTTCAAACAATAAATTGTTAGGTTGATCAGGATTTGTTGCAAGCAGAATATCTTCACCATCGATATGTGCTAACACATAAAAATTACCGAAGTCTTTTATGCAACCTACGTTCTTATCATAAAACGAAGGAGGAATAGCTATAACAATTTCACTTTCAAAACCAATATATTTGATAAACTCATTCAACAGAAAAGTCTTTTCAATTTGGGTTCCGCCACCAGAATTCCAAACTTCAATGAGTGGTCTAATCTTGTAACCAGAGTATTCCATAGGAATATTAAAATCTTTTAATTCATTTACAACAATCTTTTTAAATTCTTGTATCATTTTAACCGAATTCTTAATTCCAAATATTCTATTTCGAAGGATAAATTCAATATCACTAGTTAGCTTTAAGTCATCCTGTGAACAGATATTTGAGAAAGCATTTTCTACATTAGCAGTGCTTAGAATTAATCGAGGTAAAAATGACTGATCATGTGACTGATTAGGTTCTCGTATATTGATGCCCGAATTCTTAAAGGTCCATTTATATTGGATTAATCCTTCGTTATGAGAAACTATTGGTTCACCTTCTGCATTAATTAGTTTATAGTTTAATTCTATATTTTCAGGAATATTTACAATGATTTCAAGGTTTTCTATGGGAACTCTTTCATTCAAAACAAGATTTTCTGATAGAAATGGCAGATAATCTGGATTAGATTTTAATTCATAATCAAAATCAACAATGCAACCAGGTTCAAGAGCAGTGTGTGTTACAACCATTTCGCGTAAATGGTTATACGCAGGAACTCCGGACGCTAAATGAGGTAAGATTTCATTAAAAGCATTTTCAGGTGACGGAACAATTTTTCCATCAACCATTTTTGTCTCGGCTTTATTTATTTTTAGTTCTTGCTGTTCAGAGTTATAAACTATGAATGATTCACCATATAGCCTGTTAAAGGATAAATGTGTAATGTATTTTAGCCTATGTTGATACTGATAAATGATTGAACCATCAGCATTTAAAGTATAAATCTTCTTTATTGATTTATATATAGCATCGTTTTCTTGTTCCATCTTATTATCCTTGCAAGAGCTAATAAGTGATACGATTATTAAACTAATTATATATATGCGTTTCATAATATGTTTATTTTAAAATTTATCTTGATAGAATAACTTTTTCATCTGCGAATTTTTGCTGCGCATTAACAACGGCTTTATAATTTTTCCATTCTTCAGGTTCAAACAGTCTCTTTTTAATGGAAATTTCTTCTGATAATTGCAGTTGATTATTTTCGAGAATATATGCTCCTTTAAACGAAGCAGCCGATCCATCAATATCATCTTCGATTGGTAAATACAATGCGCTTGTAACTGTCGGTAACATTATCGTTTCCTTCAATTCAACCAACCTGCTGCAACGATCTCTGAAAGGGTATTTTCTTTCATCCACACTGGTATTTGTATATAAATGTGCTTGTGCCCTTTTAAAAATATTAGAAGCAACAATAGGAGTAAAAATTATTTCTTGATCAGTAATTATCGCATAATCAGGGATTTTGAATTTAACAGAAATATGCATAGGGCTTTCCATATGCCCGTAAGGATCGCTGTAATTCATTTCAATAATTTGAATGTCTTCTGAAATTGTTCTCAGTTCATCTTCCAAAGCGGTATTCCAGTATTGTTTTTGGTTTCGGGTAAACATACCACGCAGCGAGGCGTCAGATTGTCCTTCTGCAAATACAGTAATACTTCCCTCCAAAGTTCCATCCTCAGTAATTGTGGTATTACCGGTTATTATTAATGGGTGGTTTTCTGGTGGTGATATAGGTGTAATCATTAAGTCAGCACCTTCTGGAACGCCCATTAAGTAATTTTGTTGTTGTTCCAAACTTGACCACTCCTCACGCACAAATGGCACCCAGGTAGGATCAAGAATCATATACTCTCCATTGTGAAGTTTAACAATAGTTACACTATGATTAAACTGGTCGGCTGGAATATCTTCTATGCGAGATCCAGCCATAGTCATAGCAGGATATGATTCGAAACCAGCGGCTCTTAGGAATGTTATTAACATACCTGCTTTATCTTTACAAACACCACAACGGTCTGTAAAAGTCATATCTCCTTTGTGTAGCGTATAACCTTCGCCTTCACCCATTGATATACCAGAATATCTGATATTGTCTGCAACCCAATGATTTAATCTTGAAATGCTATCCATCTCGTCTTTTGCTCCTTTTAAAATTTCTGCAACTTTACGATCAATATCAGAAGTTGATTCAAAGCTTCCAAAATCTTCGTTTACACCATAAAACCAAAGTGATTTATCTTCCCATTCAGCTGTTGTTGTCAATAATAATTTTGGTGCAACATCAGAAAGAGCAACCATTCCACTTTCTCTTTCTATTGGCATCATATTCTTTTTACTAAACCTATACATGGTCTTTTCTTTCATTACTTTTTTATCTATAGAAACATCACCATGGAAGAATTTATAATGCAGTTCTTTGGTGTTAGGAACATTTACTTCATATATCTTTTCCAGCAAAGGTTGGCTGTACCAATACTCAATAATATCGTAAAATTGCCCTCGCATAGGGGGAATATATTTTGAATCATCAGGTTGATTTTCATCATACAATAAGGCGTATGTAAATCCTTTTTTAAAGTATTTTACATCAATTCCATCGCCTGGTTCTAATTTACCAAGGTTAACCATTTGTTGGCGAGCTCCCCAATAAATCATAAAGGCAGGAGCAGGATAATCGTAATAATTTTCAGGGCCTAGCTTTTCTACTATTCCGTTTTTACGATAAATAGTCACCTCTTTTATTTCAATGTAAGCCGAAAGAGGGTCGTAATCGAATGTTAAATGATTTAAATGTGTGGCTCCCTCATAAGTTAATACCTTATAAACCTTCTGGATATTATTGTAGCTTAATCCCGTTTCTTGTACATCGACAGTTGTTTTATCTAAAACTACAAGATAATCGGCGTTTGGATAATCTTTAGATGTCCCGGCATTTTTAATTAATTCGCCTGGACCAGCTAAGCAGCTTAACTGAAGTAGGATTATTGCAGCTAAACTTAGGATAAATTTTTTCATATGTCTATATTTATAATTAAGATTCTTTGATTTTTGGACAATAAAGATAAGGAATGAAAAGTTAAATGTTTAAAAATTTCAGTTTATTATAGAACATATTGTGGAACTTTTTTATTTATATCTTTGCTAGAAATCAGTTATAATGAAAAATTATTTATTAATAATAATAACAATATTTTGCATTCAGGCAGGCCTTTCGCAAGAAGTCCATAATGATAAAATCTTTAGCAAAAGCATACATACCGCTGTGATGTATTTAGGTGAGGATGACTTAGCGTTTCCAGTTTGGGATTTAGGAAGCAGTAAAGTTCTTACACTTTGTTTCGATGAGTTAGGAACAAGCAGTAAAGATTATTATTATACTATAATACATTGCAATGCTGATTGGACTGTTTCAGATTTAGATCAGAGCGAATATATTCAAGGTTATTATGAAGATGCAATTTCTGATTATCAATCGTCTTTTAATACTACTATAAATTATATTCACTATAAAATTAAGCTACCCAATGATTATATGAGACCTACGATTTCAGGAAATTACGTACTAGAAGTATTTGAGGGCTCTAAACCAGATGAGGTGGTATTTCGAAAAAGATTTATGGTTGTAGAAAGAAAAACCGATATTCAGGTTAAGGTAAGAAATATGAATCAGGGAGCTTATTTCTATAATGACCAGGAAATGGAAGTTATTGTTGATTATTTCGAAAATGAGTTTTACGATATCTCACAAAACCTGAAAGTTCAGATTTTAAAGAATAGAAATTGGATTCAATTTTTAGAATTGAGTCAACCAGACTTGATAAAAGATAACGAGTTTACATTTAATAATGTCACAAAACTTAAATTTAAGGGAGGTAATGAATTTCATCATTTCAATACCAAGAACATTCATTATGCAGCAGAAAATATTAAGAATATCAGTTTTGTAGACAATATGTATCATTTTCAGCTGGTTACAAATAAGGATAGAACATTTGATGATTATCAGTATGTTCCTGATAATAATGGATTATATAAGGTAGACGTCTCGCAAAGTGAATATCCAGAAACAGAAGCGGATTATACCTATGTGTATTTTACATTAAAAATGGATGCTCCAATTCAGTTAGGAGATGTTTTTGTTTGGGGTGCACTAAGTAATTATGAATTTTCCGATAATAATAAATTACATTATAATTTTGAGCAAAAAGCTTACGAAGGTAGATTATTGCTAAAACAAGGGTATTATAATTATCAATATGTTCTTGTAGAGAACAATAAACCAGATTTTACCTACATTGAAGGAAATCATTCTGAAACAGATAATAATTATACTATTTTGGTTTATTATCACGATTATCGTGGAGGATACGATAGACTAATAGGACATACTGAAAGAAGATCACAACAATAAAATTTGCGAGGGAAAATCAATCTTAGGTTATCTAAATTAAAGTAGACCATTGTGTCAAATTTATTAACCTAAATTACAAAAATGATGAAAACGAAATTTTTATTATTGATTTTATCCATTGTACTTATTAGTTGTGAAAAAGAGGAAGATCCTAAAGCAGCAAAATTCCCATTGGCAGAGGAATATAATATCGATTCTGAAACGCTTGAAGAAGCATATAATAAAGCTGAGCAAATATCAGGTTTAAAATCATTGCTTGTTTCAAGGAGCGGTATTCTTATTGCTGAACAATATTTTACTGAAATGGGAGCAGACGATTTATATCATACCCGTTCGGTAACAAAAAGTGTTGTGTCTGCTTTAATTGGGATTGCTATTGAAGAAGGTTTTATTGAGAGTATTGACCAAAAACTGAGCGAGTTTTTACAACCGCTTGGTTACAATCTTGATGGTGAGAAAGCTAATATAAGCGTTGAGCATTTGTTAACTATGAGTGCTGGATTTGAATGGAATGAATTTGGAAATAATTACAGTTACAACGATTGGGTACTTAGCGATGATCAAATTGAGTATTGTATTAATGGAGATCTTGTAAGTACACAAGGTCAAACATTTGGTTATTCTTCAGAAGAAGCACATTTATTATCGGTTATTCTAACGGAAGCAACTGGAATGAGCACACATGATTTTGCTCTTGAATATTTATTTGAGCCAATGGGCATGGGAATTGAAGATTTTGGTTGGGGAGAATTTCCGCAGGGTTATTTTAATGGAGTAGCAGATTTGGCATTGAAACCAAGAGATATGATCAAGTTTGGAAACCTATATTTATATGATGGTGAATATAATGGTGAACAAATTGTTCCTTCGGTATGGGTTAAAGAATCAACAAGTTATCATATTACTACAAATTTGGGTGGTTACGCACCTGATTATGGTTATCTTTTCTGGATAAATCTGAATAGTTCTAATCCATTCTATTGTGCCAATGGATATGGTGGTCAATTGATAGTTGTATTCCCGGTTTTAGAGTTAGTTGTAGTTACTACAAGTGAGTTTCGACTTTCGACTAGTGATGCAAGCCAACAATGGTATAATGTTATGAGTCTAATTCAGAATGAAGTAATTAATGCTATAAATTAAAAAAGAGCGCTTATGCGCTCTTTTTGATCTTATAAATTTTTTTCAGGAAACATATCATTCCATTGTTGAGGCTGATTCTTCAACTTCATGTTAAACCACGACATGATCGTATAATGCCATTCAATTCGTTTTTTGTAATCCAGAATCCAGTGGTTCTGATCGTCTACCAATACCATTTCAACATCTTTACCTAATATTTTCAATGCTGCATAATATTGTAAACTTTCACCTACAGGAACATTAGTATCTGCTGTTCCGTGCAGTAGTAAGATAGAATTCTGAAATTTGTCAGCATTATATAATGCACTATTCTCAACGAAGATATCTTTTCGGTTCCATGGATAGCTAAATTTTGCAGCACCAGTATTGTACGAATATCCCCAATAACCTTCCCCCCAATAACTGCTAATAGAGCTAATTCCTGCATGTGAAATGGCTGTTTTAAAAATATCAGTTCTTGTTTGCAATAACATGGTTGTATATCCACCATATGATGCGCCAATACAACCTACCTTTTCAGAATCGGCTGTTGGGTGTGAATCAAGGAATTTTTTGGTCCCATCAATAATATCGTCAATAGCGTCGAATCCCCATCCATTTACGTGCAGTGCTGAAAAGTCCTGACCAAATCCAGTTGATCCGCTTGGTTGTAAAACATATACTATGTAACCTTCAGCGGCCCATGTGTTGATAGGATATCTTCCTCCACATGATCTTTCTATTGGGGAAGTTCCTCCATAAAAGTTAACGATAACCGGGTATTTTTGGATAGCATCATAATTTGGGGGATAATACACTCTTCCATAAATTGTTGTTCCATTCTTATTTACAAAATTCCAAGGCTCAGTTTTTCCGAATTGAATATTTGTAAAACGATCTTTTTCCGGAAATGAGATCATTTTACTGTTTCCTTTTTTAAGATCAATTGAATATAATTTATTTGGAGTAGAAATACTTGTTCCAGTATAAACAGCAAATGGTTTATTATGGGCAAAATCAATTTTTCCTAAAACTTCAACCAACAAATTAATCTTATTAATTTTTTTTGATTGAAGATTATACTTATATAGATTTTCATAATCTTTTTCTGTTACCGAAATGTAAATCTCGTTGTTTTTACTCCAGTAAGCATCTCCAATTGCAGGATCAAAGCTTTTGGTAATTGGCTCTACAACTTTTGTTGCCAAATCATAAATGTATAATTGAGAATCATAACTATTCGGAATTCTTCCTTCACTAACATTTACGCCTGTTTCGCCAAAACACTCAGGTCCGCCTTGTACTAAAAGTTTATTTCCATCTGGCGAATATTGGCAATATCCTGAATAAAGTTTATCTTCCCAAACTGTGGTAAGATTGTTAATGTTTAAATCTAGTTCGTATAAATTTTGCTTATGAAATGGAACTTCAGAATAATCCATTCTAGTTGTTGAGAATAGAATTGTAGAACCATCTGGTTTAATGTCTTGTAAACTAGAAGATAAATTCCCTGCTGTTAACTGTATAATTTCTCCTGTGCTCAAATCGATTTTATGTAAAAAAGAACGATTTCTAAAATATGGTAAACGATCATCATTTCCATATATTCGTTTCAAGTCACCCGGTTTTTCTGCTGTCTTGTATTCTGTATAAATAATATAATCTTCTGCAGGTGACCATGAATAATCGGACAAATCCTTAATGCCATTTGCAACAGAATTTTCTGTGCCATTATTTAAATCTAAAACGAAAATTTCTGATTCTCCTTCAAAATTCGCAGTATAGGATAACTTATCAGATTGTGGGAGCCACTTGATGTTTGAAATATCTTTATTTCTTAATGTAATCAGATTTTTTTGATCTTCTATGTTATAAATTTCAGAATATTTTTTACTCTTTCCGCTCCCATGAATAATCTCAGAATAACTGATAAGAACATATTTTCCTGATGGAGAAATCTTAGCTGATGATACTCTGTTTCCTTCAAGTACATCATTAATATTTAAGTATCTTTTTGGATTTAAACCTGACTTGGCGTTACAAACTGTGAACTCATCGTCCCATTCAAAGATAGCATTCAGTTTTAAATCTACATTAGATGTTAAAACTTTAATGGTGATTTTATAATTTCCTCTATTAAGTTTTTATTCTATGATAATAGAATTAAAATCAGAGATCTTTTTGGTTTTAATTAGTTCATTGTCTAAATAAACTTCATATAATGCATTTAAGGTAAGTTTTAATTTGCCTTTTGTCCATTGATTAACAGATAGGTAGCTTTCCAATAATACAAGATTATTTTCAGAATTCTGGCTCAGCAATACACTATCCGATCCAACCATTACTTCGGTCCATACTAAATTGTTATCTGATAGATTTACAATTGTACTTGTTAACATATCAGAGTTTTTAAAAGTATCTCCATCAATGTTTTTTACATCTGCAAATACGGGCATATTGATTTTTTGAGGATTGGATATTTTCCATTGCTCAAGGTTTACAGAATTCTGTGCCCATGATAACTGAAATAAGACTGTAAGAATTAGTATGAGATTAAGTTTTTTCATGTTGAGTATATTTAATTTTTAGCTTTGACTTCATAGTTCCTAACAAGTTTAACAAAGAAAAAAAATATCTTTAAGCTAGTGCCAAATCAATTATAAATTGCATTAAGTTTATTTAACTTTTATGAACATCCAATTAAAGTGCATACGATAATCCATAGAATATTTAAGATCCCAAACAGATTGTTTTAAGCAAACAATAGCTTAAATTTTTTGTAAAAGCTAATAATCTTAAAATTTAATGGAGATCAGTAAAGGTTAAAAATTGATGAGAAGAATAAAGAGAAATCTTAAAAGAAAAGAAAGAAATAATTTTGTTTACCTATCTTAGCAATTCATATGTTATAAAAATGGAAACTTTACAATGCTTGTATTCGATGAATTAGAATATACTACCCCGATAAAAGTAACGGAAAAGCTAAG
>PKTC01000134.1 GCA_002869305.1 Marinilabiliales bacterium | reverse complement strand
TTTTTAGATTTATTATTTATAAGGTATGAACCATTATGTAACACTTATTGTTTATTAAAAAAGTGATTATGAATTATATCAATCAATGTAATTGATTATCTGCAAACAATTTAATAACTTAAATCCATAAAAAAGCATTATGAGTCAGGACCGAATTTTACTCGAAACCGTGGGATATATAAAGAAAGAACAAACGCTAACAACGGTTGAAAACAACATTATCCCAAACTCTTTTGTATTAGAGAGTCAGCACCCTTTTCCTGGATATCACGGAGCAAATTTACCAGAAAAACCAAAACCAGGATCCTTGTTTCTCATTCTGGCAGATGATCATACAGCTGAAGAAATAGCCAGAATTACCAAGAAAATACAAAAGAACTTACAATATGATTTTAATGCATCAGAAGGACACATTTATTTTAAAACCTCCAATTATTCATGCATAAGAATTAGACATTTGAAAAGTTTCGCTTTTTTACCTGAAATTCAACGTTTATATCAGGATAATGGTATAAGCTTTGCTAAACAAAAGATGATTGACTCCAAGGGATTAATTGTTATTAACAAAAGTTTTTATGTGGAAGAAATAGAGGATGGGCTGTATAATGACTTGGAGGAAGATTCAAAATATTATATTGAGCTTCCCAAAGATTTACCATGGGATGTTTTCCTGGAGTTTACAACAAATATTAAAAACAATTTAGATAACAGTGATTTTGCCGTAGCACAAGGAGTTTTTTACAGAAAGGCTGGAATCGTGGAGGTTGTTAGGCTATACATTTGCGAAGGCGAAATGGATAAAGTCAGGACTATTCGAAAATTATATGCCGATTTGATACAAAAAAAATATAAATAAACATAAAACATGCATTGTTCAAGGTCAACTAATTTAGTTGACCTTTTTTTAATGATATTAATTAAGGATGGTAAAGTTTTTGATATACTAAATGCTAACTTTATTTACTTTTGTGAAAATTGAACAACCACATTCGATAAAATTATGCGAAATATTAAATCAATACTAATTGGCTTGTTTATTGGAGTTATCATTCTATTGACTACTTCAGTGGCACTAAGTTATTTTTACGAAGATCAGGTTAGTCAATATTTAATTGAAGAGCTAAACGAATACCTCTTATCGGAAGTGGAAGTTGAGGATATAAAATTTTCATTAATTAAAAAATTTCCTAAAGCATCATTGGAATTAAAAAACGTTGTAGCTTTTTCAAAAGAAGGGTATTTGTCCAAAATTCAAGGATATAATACCGACACCTTATTTTTTGCACAAAGTATTTTCGTACAGATTAATATTCTTGATTTAATTTCCAAAGATTTAATCATTAGTAGTATTCACTTTGATCGGGGTGCAATTAATTTGTTCGTAGATCATTTGGGTGATCCAAATTATATTTTTTGGAATAGAGAACATGCTAGCGAAGAAAGTAAGGAGTTCAATCTAAGACTTAATGAAGTTAAGGTTAGTCGGACGAAATTGTTATACTGTAATAACTCAACAAATCTAATGCTTAGATCTAACATTCATAAAGTAGATTTCGAGGGTAATTTTTCAAGCGACAATTACTTAATGAAAATAAAATCCGATCAGTTTATCGAATTGTTAAGTATTGAAAACACTGATTATATTTTAAATAAGGATAGCAAAACCAGGCTGGATTTGGATATCGTCAATGATTTAATAAAACTAAAAAATGGAACATTAAAACTTGAAGATCTCAATTTTAATATAAATGGGAATATAGAAAAGACGAAAAACAAAAAAATAGACCTGTTAATTTCAGGAAAGAATTTAAATCTTAACAGTTTTATAAAAAACCTACCACCTAAGCTAATTGCTGAATTTCCAAATATTATAGGACAAAAAGGTACAGCTACCTTAAACTTGAGCATTTCAGGAAAAAATTTAAAAATTAACAAACCCCATTTCGAAGCATTCTTTCTATTAAAAAATGCTCAGTTATTCGATTTAGAAAGAGAAATCCGGTTAAGCAATGTTAATATTGATGGTGAATTTACAAATGGTATTCAAAACAAAGCAACGAGCTCCAAACTAACATTCAAAACCTTTAGTGCAAGCATTGAAAGTAATTCATTTGAAGGTTTTTTCGAGTTATCAAACTTTAAGAACCCTCATATCAAACTGGACCTTAAGTCTGAATTATATTTCGATGAAATTAAAGAAATTTTTCAGGTGGATACCATTGACATTTTGGAGGGACTCGCTAAAACAAACATTTCTTACACAGGAAGCTATGAGGAGCTAAGAGCTTTTAACTTTAGAGATTTGTTCACTAAAGATTATTCCGTTAGCTTACAACTTTCAGATGGAAAGCTGAAATTTAAAAACCATGATTTAATATTGAATGAGATTTCTGGTAACATCGATTTGAATAGAACATTGTATACTGATAGCCTATTCTTTAAGGTTAACAACAATGATTTTCTAATCAAAGGTCGTATTTCTAAGCTGTTTGAGTATTTTAATGAAAAAGAAATTTTTAACATTAATGCTCAGTTATATTCCAGAAAATTAAATTTAGATGAGCTTACGGTTTTATTTAGCAACAAAGATTCAGAAAAACCCGGATCATATCATTTCCCTGAAAAAATAGCATTGCAGTTACGATTAAACATCGATAATTTTGAAGTTGGAAAGTTTTATGCAACCGAAATAAAAGGAAATTTAAACTACAAACCAAAAATGTTTTCATTGCATGAGGTTTCCTTTAACTCTATGAATGGAACAGTTAAAGCTGGAGGAGTAATTGTTCAAAAACTCAACAACAACTTTGTAGTTAGAACTCAAAGCAGGCTGTCGAATATAAATATGAATAAATTATTTTATTCATTTAATAATTTTGGACAAACATTTATTTCAAATCAAAATCTCGAAGGAAATTTAACTGGCGATGTATATTTCTCGTCGGAATTTTCTGATCAGATTAAAATTGATAATAAAACGGTAAGTGCTGAAAGCGATATTTTAATCACAAATGGGGAACTGAATGATTTTGAGCCAATGCTCGGACTTTCAAAATTTATAGACATTGAAGAGTTAAAAAGGATAAAATTTTCAACTTTAAAGAATTCTATAACCATACGGGATGAGCAAATCATTATTCCCCAAATGGATATAGAGTCATCAGCTCTAAATGTTACTGCATCAGGGGTGCATTATTTTAACAGTGAATATGAATATCATGTAATGGTATTATTATCGGATCTCTTATCTGGTAAGTGGAACAAATCGAAGCGCAAAAAGCAAGACAATGAAAACATAGAAGATGAAAATGGAAGAATGAAACTCTATTTGCTGCTTGAAGGCGATAATGAAAAAAACAAAGTTAAGTATGATAGAAAGGCAGCCAAAACATGGCGAAAAGAGAATCTCAAAGATGAAAAACAAGAGTTAAAAGAAATATTAAACGAAGAATATGGTTGGTACCATAAAGACACGACTCTTAAAGAATCAAAACAAAACAAAGAGAATGAATTCAAAATAGAATTTGAGGAGCTTAAAAAAGACGAAAAGAAAAAGGAAGAAGCAATTGAATTAGATCAAAAGTTCGTTATTGAATGGGAAGAGGATACTTCCAATAATTTGTAACTAAAATTCCTTTATTTTTATTCGATAAATGAATAGGATTGTTATTTTTACCCTTTATTTAAGATTACCGCTTTGAATATTTATACCAAAAAACAAAAATGGAAATTTGTATTGCTTATCGTGGCGGTAATAATAGGCGTTTTAACTTTTGTTATAACAAACAATCTTGCCCAAAAGCTATCTGTCGAAGAGCGAAAAAAAGTTGAACTATGGGCCTTGGGGATGAGACAGCTTTCAGCTTTAGATAATGCTGATAAGGACTATACATTTATACTTGAGGTAATTAAAAACAACGAAACTGTCCCGGTAATTCTCACTGATATGAAGGGACAGATAATATCATCAAGAAATTTAGATCCAAATCGAGATAATGATCTTGAATATTTGAGTAAGCAACTCGAGAAAATGAAAAAGGATAATGATCCCATTGAAATTGTCTTGCTCGATGGAAATAAAAACTTTATCTACTATAAAGAATCCATTTTATTAACCAGGCTGTTTTATTTTCCTATCATTCAGTTTGGTGTAATATCATTGTTCTTAGTAGTTTCATACATTGCGTTTAGCGCATCACGAAAAGCGGAGCAAAATCAGGTGTGGGTCGGAATGGCAAAAGAAACAGCTCACCAGCTGGGCACTCCAACTTCATCTTTAATGGCCAGCCTTGAACTACTTCGCTTAAAAAAGGTTGACGAAAAAGTCGTCACCGAATTCGAAAAAGATGTGAATCGATTGGAAAAAATTACCGAACGATTCTCAAAAATAGGGTCAGCACCAAAGCTCAAAAAGCAAGATATTATTAAAGTGTTAGCACACGCAATTCAGTATATAAAGGCACGATCATCTGAAAAAGTGAAGTTTAACCCAAATTTTTCTGAAAATGATCAAGTTCTGGTTCCTTTTAATTCATCACTCTTTGAATGGGTTATTGAAAATCTATTTAAGAATGCCATTGATTCGATGGAAGGAAACGGAACCATTTCAATCAATATTGATGACAGAATCCAGTTCCTTTTTATCGACATTATTGATGAAGGAAAGGGATTGCCAAAATCAAAATACAAAACTATTTTTCAACCGGGCTATACCACAAAACAAAGAGGTTGGGGATTAGGATTGTCTCTTTCAAAAAGAATTATCGAAATGTATCATGACGGAAAAATATTCGTAAATCATTCTGAAATAGATAAAGGGACCAACATGCGTATTGTGTTAAAAAAATAAATAAATTTTATCCTAAGATTTTAATTTGATTTATAGCAGCAGTAAATGGAAAGCTTTGAATCATTTTTTCTTTTTTTATTCAAATATAAATTTATACTTTTGCACGATGTAATTTTTAGGAGGGGAATGAATCAATTATCGAAATATCGAATTGTTTACCAGGGCTTATCAACAGGAAAACATGAATTCGAGTTCGATGTTGACAATATGTTCTTTGAGAATTTGGAATACTCTGATATTGAAAAGGGATCTTTAAAAGTAAAACTTGATTTAGATAAAAAGTCTACTTTTTTAGAACTTGACTTTCAGATTAATGGCGTGGTAGAGCTAACATGCGACAGATGTTTAGATGAATATATTCAACCAGTTAATTACCAAGGAAAATTATTTGTTAAATTTTCTGAGAAAGATACGGAATTAGCAGATGATGTAATTTGTTTATCGCCTGCCGAAAACGAGCTAGATATATCTCACTACATTTATGAAAGCATTAATTTAAGTATTCCATTGAAGCGAGTTCACCCCGAAGATGAAAATGGGGAATCAACTTGTAATCCTGAAATGTTAGAAAAATTAGGTAATTATAAAACAGATGAGCCCGCCGAAGAGGATATAGATCCAAGGTGGGAAGATTTAAGAAATTTAATGGCAAACAATAATAATTAGTAGAAATGGCACATCCAAAGAGAAAGACATCGAAACAGAGAAGAGACAAGAGAAGAACGCATTACAAAGCAACAGCTCCAACTGTGGCTTCATGTTCAAATTGCGGTGCTACACACGAATATCACAGAGTGTGTCCTGAGTGCGGATATTACAAAGGACAATTAGCTGTAGATAAAGAAGTAAAAGCATAGTTAAAGAAATCAAATCCGTATGAGAATTGGAATAGATATTATGGGTGGAGATTTTGCTCCTGAAGCCACGGTTTTAGGAGCAATTTTAGCTCATAAAGAAATATCATCCGAAGATCGTATTGTACTCATAGGAAATCAGGAAAAAGCTCTCGAAATTTTAAAAAGAGAGAATATAAATCCTGATTTTTTTGATATTGTTCATTCGACCGAAGTGATTGAAATGAACGATCATCCAGCCAAAGCATTTACAAAAAAGCCTGATTCAAGTATTGCAAAAGGGTTTGGACTTCTTGCCAAAGGCGAAATTGATGGCTTTGCAAGTGCAGGAAGCACAGGAGCCATGATGGTAGGAGCTATGTATACGGTAAAATCGATCCCCGGAGTTATTCGTCCTGTTATTACGGGTCCCATTCCGAAACCAGATGGTTCACATTCCATACTACTTGATGTAGGTCTTAATCCAGACACCAAACCTGATGTATTATATCAGTATGCTATTTTAGGATCCATTTATGCAGAAAACGTATACAACATTACAAGTCCTAAAGTTGGATTAATGAATATTGGATCAGAAGAAGAAAAAGGAAACTTGATTACTAAATCAGCGCACGAGCTAATGAAAGACTCTACAGACTTTAATTTTATAGGGAATGTTGAGGCAAATGATTTATTTACAGAAGGTAAAGCAGATGTGATTGTTTGCGATGGTTTTGTTGGGAATGTAATATTAAAAGAAGCTGAAGCGTTTTATAC
Organism: Marinilabiliales bacterium; assembly: GCA_002869305.1. GTDB lineage: Bacteria > Bacteroidota > Bacteroidia > Bacteroidales > UBA12077 > UBA12077. Next base: position 3,025 of record PKTC01000134.1, on the reverse strand, counting down.
TTTATATAGAAGGCGCGGATTAAAGGATGAGTTTTTCGATAAGTTTAACTTTGAGAACTATGGTGGAACACCAGTACTTGGAGTGAATAAAAATATTGTAATCGGTCACGGAATTTCAAATGATGTGGCTATAAAAAATATGATTCTACACACTGCTGAAGTGATTGAAGCAAACCTTTCTGAAAAAATCAAGGAGGCATTTAAATGACAAAATTGAGAGCAACTATTACAGGAATTGGAGCTTACGTCCCTGATTATATCCTTACAAATGAAGAATTAAGTAAAATGGTTGACACTTCTGATGAGTGGATTATGACACGAATTGGAATAAAAGAGAGACACATTATAAAGGAAAAAGGAGAAGGATCTTCGTTTGTAGGAGCAAAAGCTGTAAAGCAATTATTAGAAAAAACCAATACATCTCCCGAAGAAGTTGACTTAGTTATCTGTGCAACGGTTACACCCGATCATCAGTTTCCAGCAACTGCAAATATTATAAGCGATAAATGTGATATTAGAAATGCATTTAGCTTTGATTTAAATGCAGGTTGTTCTGGCTTTTTATATGCATTAGCTACATGTTCAAAATATGTAGAATCTGGAATGTATAAAAAAGTTATAGTGGTTGGCGCTGAAAAAATGTCATCTATTGTTGATTATCAAGATCGAGCTACATGTCCAATTTTTGGTGATGGTGCAGGCGCGGTATTGTTAGAACCTACAACAGAAGATATTGGTATCGTAGATGCTATGCTTCAATCCGATGGAGTTGGAAGGGTTCATTTACACCAAAAAGCTGGTGGATCTGCAAAACCTGCAAGTCATGAAACAATCGATGCTCGCGAACATTATATTTACCAGGAAGGACAGCCAGTTTTTAAATGGGCAGTTTCAAAAATGGCGGATGTTTCTGTCGAAATGATGGAACGTCATGATATTACTCCTGAGAAATTAGCATGGCTGGTACCGCATCAAGCCAACATGAGAATTATTGAAGCTGTTGCAAATAGAATGGGTATAAGCAAAGATCAGGTGATGATCAATATCGAAAGATATGGAAATACAACAGCTGCAACTTTACCTCTTTGTTTGTGGGAATGGGAAGATCAACTGAAAAAAGGAGATAATGTAATTCTAGCAACATTTGGTGCAGGATTTACCTGGGGAGCCATGTATGTGAAGTGGGGATATGACGGTAAGAATGTAAAAAAGTAATATTTAAATAACATATACTGAACCCGAAGCAGAAACGTTTCGGGTTTTTTATTGAATAAATAATACAAATTCTTCTTTGACCTTGGTTTTTACAAAACCTTTCTTGCAAATTCAATTAATTTTTCAGCATTTTTTTCAGGATTGTCAGCATTTAGTTTAAGTGGGAAAACAGAGTTTTCAGAACGGTCATTTAAGCCATAACTGTAACTTTTATCGTAATAGGCTAGAGTGATATCTGCAACACGATCTAATTGATCGTTTTTAAGCGATTCTAACGCAGCTTTCACATTTTGACCCCCAAGTCTTTTGCCAATCTTTAAAATGCATTCTTCGAGAAATTTAGCATCAAATCCGGCATATTCATTAACAAGTCTTTCAATCCTGTGTTTTTTGTTGATTTCCATTTTCATTACAGGAGCCTGGCGCATGGATTTAAATAATTCATTAGGAATCCAATTTGAGCCAATGGAATGGCTTTCGTCTTCAAGCCATATTGGCTTATCAATATCAAGTGATAACCACTCATAGATTAAGTCATTTTCGAATTGTTCATTGGGGAGCTGAGGATCTTGACCCAGAGAACCAAATGCAGATCCTTTATGATGAGCTAAACCTTCCAGGTCGATAACCTGTTCACCTTTTTCTTTAATTTTTAATAAGGTTTCTGTTTTGCCACTACCCGTTAAACCTCCCAGTATAATTAGATTTTTTGATACTGATAGTTGTTTTTTCCCATATTTTCGAAAAGCTTTATAACCACCTTCTAAAACAAAAGTTTTAATTCCTACGGTTTCAAACAACCAGGCCATACTCGAACTGCGCATTCCGCCACGCCAGCAATGAACCAAAAGCGTGTTTTTAACAGAGAGTTTTCTTGCGGAGTCAGCAAAATAGCGAAGTTTTTTTCCAACAATATCTAATCCTGCCAATATAGCCGGGTCTCGCCCTTCTTGTTTATATTTAGCACCTACAATGGCACGTTCCTCGTTTGTAAATATTGGAATATTATGTGCTCCGGGAATATGTCCGGTCTCGAACTCTCCAGGAGAACGTACATCAATAATAGGAATGTCTTTTGAGAGCGTATAAAATTCTGAAACACCAATCTTCTTGGACATAATTGAACTTATTAGAGTACGAAAGTAGTTAAAAAAAATAAAATTCCCCCTTTTATTAAAAGGGGGATTAAAGGGGGGGGTTATGGTTATTTTAAAATTATCCTTCTAGAAAGTTTCCTAAAATAGAACTACCTCCTTTTCTAACATTTTTTCCCATGGGTGAAAGCCTTTGAATAAGTTTTCGAATAGGCATCGATTGAAGCCAGACTTTTCCTACTCCGCTTAAAGTTGCCAGAAATATTCCTTCTCCACCAAATACCATTGATTTTAAACTTCCAGAAGTTTCTATGTTAAAGTCTATTTGAGGTTCGTAAGCAACAATGCATCCTGTATCAATTCTTAAGGATTCGTTATTCAAGGTTTTTTCTATTACGGTTCCTCCTGCATGAAGAAACGCTTTCCCGTCACCTTCCAGTTTTTGTAAAATAAATCCTTCTCCACCAAGTAATCCTGCTCCAAATCTTTTGTTAAGGGTGACAGAAACCTTTGTCCCCATCGCAGCGCTTAAAAACCCATCTTTTTGAACTATAATTTGACCACCACATTCTTTTAAATCTATTGGAATAATTTTGCCTGGATATGGTGCAGCAAAAGACACTTTTCTTTTTCCCAATCCCTGATTGGTGAAATGAGTCATAAAAATGGATTCTCCGGTAAGTACTCTTGAACCAGCAGAAAAAAGCTTACCCACA
>PKTC01000055.1 GCA_002869305.1 Marinilabiliales bacterium | reverse complement strand
TGATGGGTCTCCAATCACTGATGTTACTGTTGCTATTGATGGGACTGTAACATTAGTAAAACCATTTTGTAAACTTATTTTTATTTTTTCATTGATCAAGGCATTGGTTTCATGGTAATAGGCTCGCCTTTCAGAATGACCCAAAATAACATATTTTGCTCCAACTGACTTTAACATCTCTGCTGAAATCTCACCGGTAAAAGCTCCTTTAGCCTGATTGGAACAATTCTGTCCAGAAACAGCAATTTTAGTATTAGAAGTTAGGTTAAATGCTTCTTTTGTTAAGATAAATGGCGGAGCAATAATTAATTGAACATTTTCTATTATAGACTCCTTTTCGATAATTTGACGGATTAATTCAGTACCTTCTGAAAATGTTTTGTTCATCTTCCAGTTACCAGCTAAGATATGTTTTCTCATATTAAAAATATTTGGAATTTTTATTCTATTACCAAAAATAAGAAATATTACGGGTTTATGATTTCTTTTAGCTAAAAATATCCTCAATTGCTATTAAGACGAATTCTGGGATCAAGTATACCGTAAAGAATATCAACCGATGTGTTTATGATAATAAAGATTACAGATATGGTAAGCACACATCCCATTATAACAGGGAAGTCGTATTTGTTTAAAGAGTCGACAATTACATATCCAAGGCCTTTCCATCCAAAGATATATTCTATAAACACAACACCAGCCATTAAAGAAGCAAACCATCCAGAGACAGCTGTTATAACGGGATTTAAGGAATTCTTCAATGCATGTTTCCAGATAATATATCTGAATGTCAAACCTTTAGCTCTAGCAGTTCTTATATAATCCTGGGATAGAATATCAAGCATAGAGTTCCTTGATAATTGAATAACTATGGCTAAAGGCCTTATTCCAAGTGTTAATGCTGGAAGAATTAAATTTTTTAATTGTATATGATAACCTTCGCCAAAGTCATCAATTTCGTATAAATTTCCTGTGAGATTTAATCCCGTAAAATCTCCTAAAACAAAAGCAAAAATCCATCCAATTATTATTGCTGCAAAAAAGGAGGGAAGTGACATACCTAAAGAAGAAAATAATAGTGAAATACGGTCGAAAAACCCATCTTTTTTAATTGCAGCTAAAATACCTAAAAATATTCCTAAGAAAGTTGCAAAAGTGATCGAAACCATTGCAAGGATAAACGTATTAGGAAGAGTTTCCCGAATTATTTCTGAGACCAGCTTTTTACTTTGATAGGATCTTCTTAAATAAGGTGCTTTCAAGACAACGACTACATTTGAAGATGTATTGAATAATTCTTTTGCTTTGTATTTTTCTGAATCTAAATAAAAATAGCTATCAAGTTTCTTATTATTATGAAAGGAAATAGGTGATAAATCATTTAGATATTTCAGATATTGCAAACTTTTGGATCTGTCTAATCCTAACTCCTTTCGTATAGATTCAATGGTTGAAATATCAGAACGCTGGCCCATCATCATTTTTGCTGTATCACCAGGTAAAATATTAAAGAGAAAAAAAATCAAACTAACCACTCCCCATAAAATCAACTGGGCATATAAAAGACGCTTTATGAGGAAGTTAAACATTTATTTACTGTTAAGAAGGTATATCTCCATCTGGCGCAACTTGATTCTTAAATTCAGGATTCTCTATAAAATCCTTTTTAATTTCTTCATATGAAGGTGTATTTTTATAATGCCACTTGTTTAAAATTGTTCCTTGCTTTAATAGTACTATTCCTGGGTTTGCTCTTATCATTGTTTTTAAAGTAATCTCATCGGTGTTAAAAAATAAGTATATTGCATTGGTTTCTGCTTTAAATCTATCAATATCTTCATCCAGCGATGAGGTTAAACATATAAAATTGCAAACTCCTGATTCTTCAAGGGATAGTGCCAAGTCATTTATTTCATCCATATGTTTTTTATTTGCCTTATTAAGATCATATGAAATTAATAAAAAAGTGAACTTATTGTCGTTCAGTACAACTTCTGTTATATCATTTCCTAGAGATGTACTAATTGTAAAATCATGAATAGGAGGGACATATCCTTCTGATATTAATTTATTCTCTGTTGACACCCATTCCCAAGTTGAATCAGGAAGATTTTCCATTGTAAACTCTTGTTCAATTCCATCTTTCTGATATACCAGGATTGTTTCATATTTTGCTCTAGGTGCGTCTTCTGGAATTATCATCTTTTCAGGAATATATGTTCCCACATTATAAGGTCGGAAATCTATAATAGGTAGATTATTGTAACAATATACTGAAATTAAGATGCTAAATATAAGAGGAATTGAAATGAAGAACCATTGTTTCTGAACATTCCAACTGATCTCAAAATTATTTCGGTTATAAAAAACAATTAGCGTAAAGATCATAAGGAAAATGTTCTTATAAAAAGTTTGCCAATTGGTCATGATAATTGCATCACCAAAGCAACCGCAATCTGTAACCGGATTAAAAATGGCCAGGATAAAGGTTAAGACAGTAAAAAAACTCATAAAAATTAGTAGCGCCCAACTGGTAGTTTTTCTTCTGGTTGAAAATAGCAAAGAAAACCCTATAACAAATTCTAAAGAGCTTAATAAAATGGCCATAGGAAATGCAATAAAGGAGATTGCATCTAACCCAAATGCTTCGAAATAATCCACAAATTTATAAGTCGAACCAAGTGGATCAATCGCTTTAACAAATCCCGAAAAAATAAATACAACTCCTACGATAAATCGGCTAATGTTATTTAAAGTTTTCATTATTTAAAGTTTTTTTTTGATGATATTTTCGGTTTTTAACAAATCGATAATTTTATTAAAAATATCATCAGGATTTGACATTTTTCCTGAAGAATTTGCACAGTCTATGATTTTAAGATTTTTATCCTTTTTAACTTCTCTTAAATAAACGTCTCTAACTTTGTTTTGAAAATCAATATCTTTTTCGTGTATATCTTCTTTTCCTTTTAGATAGTTGCGATCATCACCTGTTCTTTGTTCAGTAAGGTTCTTCCTAGTAAATTCAAAAGGTACATTAAGAAATATGCTCAATGTTGGTTTAGGAATTTGATAGTAATTATATTCTAAATCTAAGATCCAATCAGTTAATTTTTTAATTTCTCTTTCATCAGTAAGTTTTGCACAACGAAAAGCAATACTAGAGTATACATATCTGTCAACAATAACAAGTTTTTCTTCGTTTAACCAATTTTTAATCATTCCTTTTGCATCGTTTCTGTCTCCAGCATAGATAAGTGCAATTAAATATGGATTTACGGTATTTAAATCACCGAGTTCGCCTCTTAAGAATTTTGCAACTAATTCTCCAAAAATTTTGGAATCTGTGCGCGGAAAATGAAGGTATTCGAAATCAATTTTATTCTCTTTTAAGTAATTCTTTAACTTTTTTAACTGTGTCGATTTTCCCGATCCATCCAAACCTTCGATTACAATAAAACTCATAAATGAATATCAAATTTTGAAATTAAACATTGTTTGCAATATCACATTGCATCTATCTTAACTCAATTTTATTACATTTGTGTAATTAACACAAACAATTGAAAATGCAGGCTAAAGATACATTTTTTTCAAGAAAACTTACGATCAATTGTGGAGGAGAATTATTTGATTTGAGTGAACCTAAGGTTATGGGAATCTTGAATGTTACTTCCGATTCATTTTTTGATGGTGGTAAGTATAATTCCCAGAACCAAATTCTTAGCCAGGTAAATAAAATGATATCAGAAGGCTGTGATATTATTGATATTGGTGCTTACTCGTCGCGGCCGGGCGCACTAAATATATCTGCCAACGATGAAATCAATAGGTTATTACCGGTACTCGAAATTATTCGGAACGATTTTCCAGATATCATTATTTCAGTTGATACATTTAGGTCTCAAGTTGCTAAAAAGGTTATTCAGGATTATAAGGTTGATATTATCAACGATATTTCTGCGGGAGAATTGGATGAAAAAATGTTTGAGCTGATAGCTGAATTAAACGTTCCCTACATCATGATGCATATGCAGGGAACTCCGCAAAATATGCAGAAGAACCCAAACTATGTTAACGTGGTTAAAGAAGTAATGGATTATTTTTCTTCAAAGCTTCAGAAATTAAAACTTCTTGGAGCAACTGATGTTATTCTTGATCCAGGTTTTGGTTTTGGAAAAACTCTTGATCATAACTATCAATTATTAAAATACCTGGAAGATTTCAAGATATTTGACTTACCAATATTAGCTGGCGTCTCCCGTAAATCAATGATTAATAAGGTTCTTGAAATAAACCCTGAAGAAGCACTCAATGGTACTTCTGTTCTTCATACCTTGGCATTATTAGGTGGTGCTAATATTTTGCGGGTACACGATGTAAAAGAGGCGAAAGAAACGATTCAACTGGTTGGCAAGTTTTTAAATGCAAAAGTTGATAATTGGCATGAATGATCGTATTTTTATTACATTTGTTAAAAGTTGATAATTAATTCCTTAAAATCTCTATGCTTATAGCTTTCATAACGATACGTTTTCTTGATATATTAGATATTCTACTTGTAGCTTTTTTATTATACCAAATATACAACCTCATTAGAGGGACTACAGCTATTAATATATTTATCGGAATTTTCACCTTATACCTTTTATGGCTTGTGGTAAAAGCATTAAATATGCATTTATTAAGTAGCATTTTAGGGCAGGTCATTGGGGTTGGAGTAATAGCTCTAATTATAGTGTTTCAGCAAGAGATTCGCAGATTCTTATTAATAATTAGTACAAGGTACATTACCAAAAGAGGTTTTTCATTCGAAAAATTCTTTTCTTTTGGAGAAAAAAAAGAATCTAATGTAAAAATCGATTCTATAGTGAATGCATGTTCCAATATGTCTGCTTTTAAGATGGGTGCTTTAATTGCCATATCAAAAAGATCAGATTTGTTAAGCTTTATTCGCACTGGAGATATCATTAATGCCGATACTTCAAGTAGATTATTAGAAAGCATTTTTTTTAAGAATAGTCCTTTGCATGATGGTGCGGTTATAATTAAGAAAGATAGAATCGCTGCTGCAAGATGTATATTACCTGCTACGGAAAGGATGGATTTGCCACCACAATTTGGAATGAGACACCGAGCTGCCTTAGGTATTGCAGAAAAGACCGATGCTGTTGTGATTATTGTTTCAGAGGAAACAGGCGCAATTTCCTTTGCTAAACATGAAAATATTGAACAGAATATTGGACCAAATCGATTGCGCCAAATATTACAGACAGAGTTTTCTGCTGACTAAAGATAATGACTATGAAGTTTAAAGAGATTCTGGAGTATTCTTTATTAAATACTGATAACTTCGACATTACTGTTTATAATCTGATAGCTACTATTCTGATATTGCTTTTTACCAGAATACTAATAGGGGTTATTTATAAGATTTTTAAACGAAGAATTTATACAAACAATAATATCGACCTGGGAAAAAGTCACTCTATTTACCAATTAATAAAATACCTTCTGTGGACTATAGCTATTGTTTTAAGCTTGGAAACTATTGGAATTAAAATAACTTTTTTATTAGCAGGATCTGCTGCTTTGCTGGTTGGTTTAGGATTAGGTCTACAACAGGTTTTTAAAGATATTGTATCGGGTTTGTTTTTATTATTCGAAGGCAACCTCAAAATTAATGATATTGTTGAACTCGACGACGGAGAAATAGGTAGGGTAAAAGAGATAAACTTTAGAACAACTAAAATAGAAACCCGCGATAATATAATTTTGGTAGTTCCAAATGCCAAGTTCATTGATAGCAATGTAATTAATTGGAGCCATATCCAAAAGAAAACAAGATTTAATGTAAAAGTTGGAGTAGCATATGGTTCTGATGTTGCATTGGTGCAAAAAGTATTACTTGATTGTGCCGCGCTTCACAAAGATATTTCAAAATCTCCAAGACCATTCGTGCGATTTTCTGATTTTGGAGATTCTTCACTTGATTTTCAGGTTTACTTCTGGACTGATAAATCTTTCGAAGTGGAAAATATTAAAAGCGATTTACGTTTTGAAATAGATAAGCAGTTTCGAATCAATAAAATTCAAATTCCTTTTCCACAAAGGGATGTGCATATGATTTCAAAATAATATTCTATGCATTGAATCACTTTAATTGAGCAATTATTTTGTAGTATCTCCACCCATTGCAGTAAATACATGATCTTTGGGTTCCCAAAGTTCAATTTTGGTTCCTTCAGGTCCCATAATATGTACAAATTTTCCGTAATCGTATTCTTCAATTTCATCTAAAATGCGCACACCATTTACTATTAGCTTTTTAACCAGAGCTTCAATATTTTGCACACGATAATTGATCATAAATTCACGATCTGATGGTTTAAAGTAATCGCTACCTTCTTCAAATGGACTCCATTGTAAGTAATTAATTTCATCAGGTTTATTAGCATTTCTAAACTCAAATGTTGAGCCATATTCATTTACTGCAAGACCTAAGTTTTTATGATACCAATCTTTTGTTTCTTTGGGATTTTGAGAGAAAAAGAATATTCCTCCAATGCCTGTCACTTTTGGTTCTGATTTGTCCATACCATATTTTTATTATTATATATTTTTTCTTTTAAGTATACTTGCACTTAATAGGCTAATAATTAATCCAATAGGCAAAATCTCAAGATATGTAAATCCAGCCATTACTGCAGGTTTTTTATATATTTCCTGAAATTCTTTTATTTCCTTGATTTTTATTTCAATTTCTTCCTGACTGAGATTAGATTTGTGTAACTGTTCAACGGAGTATGTATAATAGTCATCCATAAATCCCTTTGCTGTAGTATTAGCAAGAATCATCCATGAAGCTACATACATAGTAGATGCTATTAAACTTATGTATAATCCCATTTTAAATGCTTTTCCAAATTTTATACTGCCATTTTGATGTTTATCCCGATAGGTTTTAATACCAAAAAATATGGTCGACAGAGCAATAATCATGGTTAAATAACCAACAACTTTTCCGCTTTCAAAATCAACCATACCATCTATAAAACTTATTAATAACATAGCAGAAACAATGATTCCGGCAATTATACCAAATGTTAAAACTATTTTTTTCATAATTGTATTTTTATGTTTGCAATAACAAAACAACAAAAAAGAGGTGTTTTTTTGTTCATACTTTAGTATTATTTTAATGAAAACATACCAAAGGATGATAATTTATTAGTTCATAATATTCAGTTTTTTTGCTTTGTGTACAGCTTGTGTTCTCCTTTGTACATCTAGCTTTGAAAAAGATTTGATAGATGAGTTTTAACCGTTGGGACGGATATAAACAATTTATCAGCTATTTCTTGATTTGAAAAACCTTCGGAAATATGTTTTAAAAGTTCATATTCTCTATTACTTATGTTTAGTTCTTTTAGTTTCTTTTGATCAATATTCATATCAGAAATATCATCAGAATTTTTTTTGGTATTTATAAGTTTTAATCCAACCCAAATCCCAAGCAAGGTAAATAAGCTGGCAATAACTGCTATGTACACTTCCATCCGAAGTTCATGAAGTATAAAACGATATTCAAAATATTTCAATAAGAAAATAAGAAAAGCTAAGATTAAAGCATAAAAGGTTATACTCAATATAAAACCTTTATGGCGTAATTTTTTTTATTTTTGGTTTTGGTGTTCACAAGGATTTAATCTTAGAAATTATAGATTAAATTTATTCTCTTGTTTTATTTTTCTTCTTCAGCTTAGGCAAATTGGCTTTTTTCTCTTCTTTTCTTAAAAGTCTTTCAATGTTTTTTTGATGTGTAAACAACATTAAAACTGCCATTATTAAAGAAAAGATTACCAAGGAAGGCGTAGTTTCTTTAAACACAACAATTATAAGAACTGGAAAAGAAAATCCAGAAATCATTGAGCTTAACGAAACATACCTGGTTAAAATTAAAGTTGTAAAGAATACACCGGCCATTATTAAAGTAGGGTAGAAGCTTATGGCACAGATTACTCCAAACAAGGTGGCAACTCCTTTCCCGCCTCTAAAGCCAACATAAACAGGAAAAATATGACCAAGCATGGCAGCAATACCTAATAATAACTGAATATTTATATAATCACCACTATGTGGAATATAATAATTGGTAAAATGTATCAGGTTAACAGCTCCGAAACCTTTCAGGATATCAACAACGAATACTACCATTCCTGCTTTAACACCTAAAACTCTAAAAGTATTTGTGGCTCCAGCATTTCCACTACCGTGTTCTCTAATGTCAATATCAAAAAAAACTCTGCTAATCCATACAGATGTAGGAATTGATCCTATCAGATAAGCAAAAATTGTAATAATAATATTAATTACAACATGCATATAAGTAAATTTTTAAAGACAGCCAAAATAACAAATAATTTATGAAGCATCAAAGAAATCAATACTTATACTCTTGGTAAAAATGATTAACCGCCTATATTTTAAAGTAAAGACGGCTAATTAAATATGTAATTTTTAAAATTATACTTATTTTCCAGGGCACACGTTTCTCACTTCATCTTTAATATTCTTCTCGCCATATGCTTTATCGAATGCATCACTAAATTTGTTAGCTAATCGTGTTGCTGTCAACATATAATCTTCTTTATCGATCCACATATTTATTGGTGTCAATATTTTATTTGGAATTCCTGGGCAGGTTTTTGGTACATTCAAGTGAAATAATTCATCGTATGTGTACTCAACATCATCCAAATCTCCATTTAAAGCAGCATTAACCATTGCACGTGTTAGTTTAAGATCAATTCGCTTACCAACACCATAAACACCACCAAACCATCCAGTATTTACTAAATAGACTTTTGTGTTAAATTGTTGCATTTTATCACCAAGCATTGTAGAATAAAACTCGGGATTTAACGGCATAAAAGGTTGACCAAAAAATCTGGAAAAGGTTGCTTCAGGTTTAGTAATTCCTGTTTCCGTTCCAGCTAACTTACTGGTATATCCCATTAAGAACCATAATCTTGCCTGATCAGGATCTAATTTAGAAATTGGAGGTAAAACCCCATACGCATCAGCGGTAAGAAAAAGTATAGTGGTAGGATGACCAGAAATAGAAGTTTCTTTAATATTCTTTAAAAATTTCAACGGATAAGATGCTCTTGAGTTTTCTGTAAATCGAGTATCTGTAAAATCAAATTCACCTGAAGGGTAAACCATGGCATTTTCAATTATGGCACCGTGATTTAAAGGATCATCCTTATGCATTATTGCATCATATATCTCCGGTTCTTTGTCTGAACTTATATCCAGCATTTTTGCATAACAACCGTTTTCAAAATTAGCTATTCCATCGGCACTCCATCCATGCTCATCATCACCTAAGAGTGATCTTTCTGGATCTGCCGACAAAGTTGTCTTACCTGTTCCGGACAAACCTAATAATAGAGCAGAATTACCATCTTTATCTTCGTTTGCAGAACAGTGCAAAGGAAGCACACCACCAAACGGAAGATAGTAATTCATAAC
>PKTC01000205.1 GCA_002869305.1 Marinilabiliales bacterium | reverse complement strand
ATCTCTAAGTATTTCCGCAAAAGCACTAGCCTCTCTTAAAGTACCAACACAAGAAACTATTCCAACTTTTTTTACATCCATATCTCTTAAAAACATCTTTTATGGTATCGAAAATAAAATTGCGTTTCACCATTTCGGTTGGTGAAAAATCTCTTGTGCCTTTTGGAACAGATGGTTTTTGTGCAGCCATTTATTGTCCTTTTTAAAATTATTCTGCAAATATAGAATAAAATTAAAGTCTTCTAAAATGAAAGCCACAGAACATAAAAAATGGATGGCAATTGCCATCCATTTTATCTTACGTTTTAAAATTATTTCTTTTTGGTTAATTCCTTAAAGTCTTTATCCAGAAATCCATCAAAGTTTTTACCTTTTTGAACCCAGTGATAATTAAAATAGTAGAAATTCGCATCTTTTGCTCCAATTATTATTTTATAACATCGAGCTCTTAAACGGGTTCCTTGTGGCCCAACCTTGTGAAGATAAACTACACTTTCATCACGACTTTCTATCGCTTCTTCAATCTCATCACGTGTTACAAATTTAACTTTATATGGATAAATCTTTTTTATCTTAGCTTCTGTATTAATGTCAGGAGCAACCTCATCTTTTACTAAATAAAGAGTTTTCTGCTTAATATCTTTGGTGTTTTCATTATAATACTGGAAGATATTTTTCTTTATCATGTCAGGATTATTTTTCATATTCTGAATATGCGTTTGCATAAACCTAACCAATGACTCAATCTTATATACCCAGAATTCCTCGTCAACCTCAGTATAAGCTAATGGAATAGCTGCAATGTCAGGTAAATCTTCAAAGCCATCCAATCCGGGTTTACCAATGAACATGCTTAAAAAATTATACCTAACCTTTGTTTTATCGTTCTGAAAAACAACCTGAGTCATCATTAAAAAGGATTTGTCAGGATCGTTGTACATTTCCTCAAACTGTTCCAAAGATATAAATTCAAAATCGGTTAGTTCCCATGCGTTTTTTACAGCTTCCTGGATTTTAAAATTATATGCTGCGATAGGATTTGATTCTAGAACCACATACAATTTAGAATTTAAAAATTGATTTAAATCCGCTTCAGTAGGAAGATACTCTTGCGCTTTTACAGAAAGAGCAGAGATTCCAATAATAAGTGCCAAAATGATTTTTTTCATAACTGCAGGTTTTATTTATTTCTATTTGTTAATATTACTTTTACTTTATAATATGCCTTATCTTCTTTGTATATTATCCGTTAGAGATTCTTACTTATTGAATTGTATTATAGCTTCACGAATTGTGCCATAAACGCTTTCAATTGTCATAGATTTATAACGAATTTGTTAAAAAATTTGTATATTTAATACTCAATGAGTTTTTATATGGTATATTTCAGTAAATTTACAAAAGTAATTTCAAAAAGCAGCTAATTTTCTTTTAACCCAAAGTTTACGTTTCTATGAATTTTATAGACAAGATTATTAAACTATGCACTTTAAGCACAGATAACATAGATATAAAAAAGGAATATTTTCATAAGTCAATTATCCTCAATTTCTATAGTTTCACATCACTTTTCTTATTATTGGTATTTGGTATATTACATTTCGTTCAGGGTAATTTTCTTGATTTCTTTATTGAATCGGTTTTATTGATTGTTCTTGCTATAAATTTTTTCATTTTCTCGAAAAGAGGTAATTACTTGCGTGCATCAAATGTTATTACAATAATATTTGGTCTCTTTCTTATTTGGTTGCTTTATTCTGGAAAAATTACAAGTCAGGGAATAATATTTTTTGCTTTTTTTCCTGCATTTATTATACTATTACTTGGAAAAAAACGCGGCAATATTGCATCACTCATTTTCTTCGTACTAACAAGTATTGCTATTTTATTTCCTTCAATTTTTAAATTTTCTTTTCAATTCCACATAATTAATCAAATTGTTTTTGCAATACTTTATGTAGCTTGTTTTATATTTCTTAATATTTATGAAAACCTTTGGGAAATTCGAATTGCAGAATTAAACATTGAAATACAAAAAGCAAAGCATGAAACACAAGCAAAGGAAGAGTTTATTTCTAAAATATCTCATCAGATTAGAACTCCACTAAACAATCTGGTTGTAGTAACTAATATAGTAAACACATTTGATCTGGATGAGAAACAAAAAGATTTAATTGATACGATACAGGCATCAACCAATAATCTGGTAAATGTTGTCAATAATATTTCAGAAATATCGAATGTAGATTTATTGCAAAGTAAAGATTACAATCAAAACTTTAATCTGGAAACAACCATTCGAAACACAATTAATTTATTTACGGGTGAAGATAGCGAAGATATAAGTTTCCCGGTAAGCATTTCAGAAGATTTAGATTTTCAATTGTATGGAGATCCTGTTAAAATTAAGCAAGTGTTCTTAAACCTGATAGAGAACATCCTTAAAAAGACAAAGATTGGTAAAAGAACTATTGAAATTGATATTAAAAAGTTAAGCGAAGTGAATAATGTTGCCGAGATACTTTTTAATATTTCTACAAGCGACATAGAACAAATTTCTGATATTACAAAGATTCAAAACATTGAAAAAACAAAGAAAGGAAGAAATACAGCCATAGTAAAATTGTTGGAATTCAATATAGGTAATAAAATAATAGAATCACTTGGTGGTAATATAGAATTTGAATTAACATCCGATAAGTTTGAATTTAAATTTATTTTAAAGTTTACTAAAGGAGAATCGTTTGTGATTGAATCAGAGAGATCGAAAGATTTTGATCTTCCTGAAATAAAATCTGAAGGAAAAGTTGATTTGCAAGACGCAACTGTTCTATTAGTTGAAGACAATCTGATTAATCAAAAAATTGTATTGTTAAGCTTAAAAAAGGCTGTTAAAACAGTTGATATAGCCAATAACGGTAAGGAAGCTTTGGATAAGTTTGGGTCGGCAAAATATGATGTTATTTTAATGGATATACAGATGCCTATAATGAATGGGATTGTAACAACCAAAAAAATAAGAAGCATCGAAAAAAGCACCAATACACACACGCCAATTATTGCCATAACTGCAAATGCTCTTTTAGGTGACAAAGAAGAATGCCTTGCTGCCGGAATGGATGATTATATAAGCAAACCTTTTCAAATTGAAACGCTTATTAAGAAAATGGAACAGCAACTAGCTAGTTAAATTTAATTTTTTTTAGTTTGAATAAATCATTGGCCCCCATAACATGCAAAAATTGTGGAAATACATTCCAGGGAAATTACTGTAATACTTGTGGACAAAAAGTAATTGATAAAAGGTTCACCTTAAAGCTGTTCTTAAGGGATGCACTAAGTGTCTTTAATTTAGAAAGGGGATTCTTTTTTACCGTCGATCAGCTTTTTAGAAATCCTGGAAATGTGCTAAAAGAATATTTATCTGGAAGAACAAAAGACTATTATCATCCATTAAAATATATTATTTTATTAGCTGGTTTAAGTACAATATTTGTTTTAATAACAAATACATTCGATAATACAATTGAATTTACATCACGATTGGCCGAAAGCTTAACTGAAGAATCTGCATCATCTTCTTCAAACTTGCAAAGTAAAATGCAGGAAATATTACGAAACTATATTAATGTAGTTGCTATTTTGATGGTTCCATTCTTTGCTTTAAGCTTCCGTATTTTTTTTGCCAGAAGTAAGCTATATTATGGCGAACATATGATTATTAGTTGCTACGCACTAGGTACCTCAACCTTAATCTCAATCTTATTCACAATTATTAGTGGTTTTTTTCCAAATTTAATGGTATTGAATGTTACATTGGGATTTGGAACTCAATTCTTGATCTTTGCAATATTTTACTCGCGCCTACTTAATAAAAATATCATTATTTCGTTTTTATTATCAACAGTATCCATAATTTTTGGATTTATAATTATGTTAATATTCTCCGTGTTAATTGGATCTGTGATAGGAATTGTACTAAAAAAAATGGGAGTTATCTAAATCAATTACTCTAACTCAGGTCTAAATCCCAGAATAAGCACATCATCAACTTGTTCAAGATCACCTTTCCAGTCTTCAAAGCTGCGGTCAAAATATGTGAGTTGTTGGTCAAGTGGTAATTTATGAATGGTAAGTAGTAAGTGCCGGAAACGACGATATTTATATTTTTTACCTTCAGGTCCCCCAAACTGATCGGCATACCCATCAGAAAACATATAGAAAATATCGTTTTTCTCGAGTTTTATTTGAGTCTTTGTAATTTCGTCACTTTCACCTTCATCGAGTAAACCAACAGAAAATCTATCTCCTCTAATTTCTTCTATTTTATTATTTCTTATCATGTATAATGGTCGAAACGCTCCTGCATATTCCAGTTCGGCATTCTTGTTATCAATTACACAAAGAGCAATATCCATTCCATCTTTTATACGAGCTTTATCTGTTGATTTGCCAAAGGTACTGGCTACTCCATCGTTCAGATTCCTTAGTATTTCTTCTGGATCTTCAATTCCTTGTTCTTCAGTAATATTTCTTAGTAATTCAAATCCAATAATTGACATAAATGCCCCAGGAACTCCATGCCCAGTACAATCAACAACAGCCACAAATATTTTGTCATTTCTTTTATTTATCCAGTAAAAATCTCCGCTTACAATATCCTTAGGTTTATATAATATAAATGAACCCGGTAGTACAGATTTAAATTGATTTATTGTTGGCATTAAAGCTTCCTGAATGCGTTTGGCATATATGATACTATCTGTAATACTCTTATTCTTTATGGTTAACTCTTCCTTTTGTTTGGCTATTTGTTTAGCTATTTGCTCCTTTTCCTTAAGTTCCTGATTTGACCTTCTTAACGATCTGGTACGATATTGAATTATCCAGAATATAAAACCAACCGAAATTAGAAGGTAAAAGAAGTATGCAAAACTTGTTTTCCAGATTGGTGTTTCAACCAAAATGTCTATACTAGCTCCGGTTTCGTTCCATACATTATCGCTATTAGAGCCTTTTACCGTAAAGGTATACTCACCTGGTGGTAAATTTGTAAAGGTTGCATATCTCCTATTTCCCACTTGAATCCACTCATCTTCAACTCCTTCGAGTTTATAAGCGTAGTTATTCTTACTTGGGTTAGTAAAATCTAAAGCTGCAAATTCTATAGTTATTAAGTTGCTTTTATATGATACTTCTATTTGCTTATTTTTTCCAACGACTACCTTTTGTGAAAATTTATCTGACAAGACTTCTACTGAAGTTATTTCAATATTCGGAATGTTTTGGTTTTTTACTATTGAATCAGGATAAAATGAATTATACCCGGCTATTCCACCAAAAAATAATTCTCCATCTTCTGATTTATAGGATGATCCATGATTAAACTCAAAGTCTTGCAATCCATCCGAGACTCCAAAATTATTAAACTCGTCTCCCTTAATATCATATTTTGATAATCCCTTATTTGTACTCATCCAGAGATTGCCTTTATCATCAGATAAAATTGAATAAATCAAATTATTTGATAACCCATCTTTTTCAGTATATACCTTGACATTGTTAGTTTTTACATCAAAACGATTTAAGCCAGCATTAGTTCCCAACCAAAGAGCATTATTCGTTGTATCTTCATGGATGCAAAAAATCTCGTTACTGCTAAAACGATTACTAGATTTTTGGTTAGCTCTTTCATGCCGATCCAGTTTTAGTGATCCCATGTCTAGGTAATTCAATCCTTTCTCGGTAGCAATCCATAAATTATCATTTCTGTCGAATAAGATATCGTAAACTAGATTTGAACCTAAACTAGTTGAGTCTTCCGGATTATGAAGATAGCTATTAATGGTATCATCCTTTATTTGATGCAATCCAAACTTGGTTGCAACCCACAAATCACCAAGAGTATATTCAAGAATGTCATAAATTCTGTTGTTTTTAAAAACATTTCTAATATCATCTCTATTTAGAACATTGAACTGATTATTTCTTTTATCGTAATAGCTCAAGCCATCTTGTGTTCCTATCCACACACGACTACTTTGGTCTTCATAAATTCTATGGATATAATCGTTGGTAATGTCACTGTTAACAGTATTGTACTTTATGTTCTTTCTGGTTTTAGGGTTAAACCAATGCAGTCCTGCACCCCAGGTGCCTATCCAAACAACACCTCCAATTTTGTAAATGGCAGTAACATAATTATTAGAAAAAAGAGGAACATTATTCTTTGATTTATTATAGAGTTTAAATTTCTTCTTTCTGTTCTCAATCTTTATTAGACCCTGTAAAGTGCCAACCCACATAATGCCTGTATGATCCTGAACTATATCAGTAAATGAGGTTGTAACAATTATTTCATTATTGTATAGGAAATTATTATAAACCATATAAGAACTTCGGGATTTATCAAATACATTTAATCCATCGTCCGTTGCAATCCATAACTTGCCATCGTTGTCTTCGAATATGTCATTTATTAAATCATTGCTTAAACCCTTTGGATCATTATCATCGAAATGATAAGTAGTAAAAGTTTCTGTATCCCAGTTAAATTTATTTAAACCATCATTGGTTCCAATCCATAAATTATTTGCACGATCTTCATAAATAACTTTAATATTATTATTACTTAAACTTGCATTATCATTTGGGTTATGTTGATATTTTTTAAATATTTCTAATTTTCTGTCGAAATAATTTAATCCATCTTTTGTTCCTACCCACAGCTGATTTTTATGGTCTTCAAAAATCGAATATTTAGCATTAACAGGAATAAAGTTAAATACATCATTGTAATGCTCGTAATGTCTAAATTTATTGCTTTTGGTATTTAATCGGGATAAGTAGTTCTCTGTTTTTATCCAGATATAACCTCCCTTATCCTGATATACACTATATATTGCTTCTTCTCTTAAAGCATTTAAATTATCTAAATCAGGATGGTAATGAATAAACTCTTTAGTGTAAGTATTATACTTATTTAGCCCGTAATTTGTGCCAATCCATACATTTCCATTGTTATCCTCATAAATACAATTAACGAAATTATTCGACAGTGAATTGGTATCGGATGGGTCATTTTTAAAAACCTTAAAAGTATATCCATCATATTTATTTAATCCGTCTTGCGTACCAATCCATAAGAAACCTCGACTATCCTGAATTAAACAGTTTACGCTAGTTTGCGACAAACCATTTTCGATCGTAAAATGATCAACCGTTAATACCTGACCATGGCTACTTGCAATAAATAAAAATGGGAAAATCCCAATAAGTATGAATAATATGGAGTGATGAATTTTCATTTATTTATTGCTAATTTAATATTAAATCAGATGAAAGCAAAGTGAAAAGTATAGATACGAATCAAATTACAATCTATTCTTCCGCAATAGCTCCTAAATTGCTATTGAGTTTTTTATACTTTAACGAAGGTGAGCTTATGAATTTCCCTAATCCTAAGTTATCCCACTTATTGTCAATAAGTTTAATCGTTTCATCGCTAGAAACAACAACATTAGGCCAATTTCTTTTAAAGCCATCTTTTTTTAATGATTTACGAGTTGCATCAATATATATCTTTGAAAAAGTTTTTTCATTTGCTTTTAAAACTATTGCATCCCTTTTTGGATCAATATTTCCCGATGCTATCCAAGTAATCATACTAGTATCATTTACATCCACAAATTCATCCACAAAAACAATAAATTTAAATGAAGATAACTCGAGTTGTTTATGCAATAGCTCTGCTGTTTGCTGAATTTGCTGTTTGCTTTTCTTTTCAAGAGCAATAACTAAAATCCCATATTCATTGATTATCTGAAGATTTTTTATCTCAGATACATTTTTTCGCAGCTCATTTAGATTAACATTGGATACTTGTACAATATCTGTTGAATTAGTTTCATCCAGTTCTTCTTCAAACTTTGTAGTAGCGTCAATACCCAACTTACTACCATAGGTGTACTTTGTTGATGAATGATCCAGGACATCCAACGGTCCAGAACTAAAATGAATGTCCTTATCTGGATTGATATTTTTATAGATTGTTTTTGATAACTCTTTGTAATTATGAATATCAATATCCTGATTGACTACGATCATTATTTTGTTAAACATCATTTGACCGGCTCCCCACATTGCATTCATAACTTTAAGTGCTTGCCCGGGGTATGTTTTGTTTATTTTTACTACCGTTAAATTATGTGCAACTCCTTCAAAAGGCAAACTGTAATCAATTATCTCTGGTAGCATTGCTAAACGAATTGGGGCTAAAAAAATACGTTCCGTAGCTTTACCGATCCATGCGTCCTCCATTGGCGGCACACCAACTATTGTAGCTGGATAAATCGCATTCTTTCGATGCGTTATACACGTAACATGAAACTTTGGATACCAATCGGCTAAAGAATAAAATCCTGTATGATCGCCAAAAGGTCCTTCCCAGATAAAGTCTTCCTGAGGATCAATATAACCTTCAATGATAATATCGGCGTCGGCCGGAACTTCTATATCTTGTGTAATACACTTTACTAACTCCACCTTTTGTTTTCTAAGAAATCCGGCTAATAAAAACTCATCAACATTATCTGGCACAGGAGCGGTTGCAGCGTAAGTATAAGCAGGGTCTCCTCCTAATGCAACTGCAACGGGCATTTTCTTACCTAGCTTTTTATATTCATCGAAATGTCTCGCTCCCACCTTATGTTTATGCCAATGCATACCTGTTAAGTTTTTCTCAAATATTTGCAAGCGGTACATTCCTACGTTTCGTATTCCTGACAGCGGATCCTTGGTTATTACCATTGGCAAGGTAACGAAAGGTCCACCATCCTCAGGCCAACATTTTAAAACCGGCAATTCAGTCAAATCCGGGTTCTCATGAATAACCTCCTGGACTTTTCCTCTTCCACTGATTGTTTTTGGGATCCAGGATGAAATATTAGAAAGTTTTGGAAGAAGCTTTAGTTTTTCGAAAATATTTGCTTTTGGTTCCGTTATATCTGTAAATATTTTTTCAATTTCCTTTCCAATATCATCAAGCTTTTCAACTCCTAAAGACATGCACATTCGCTTGTGAGATCCCATAGCATTAATTAATACGGGGAATCTAGTTCCTGTATTTTCGAAAAGAATTGCTTTACCTCCGTTTTCTGATTTTGAAAAACGATCTACAATCTCTGTTATCTCTAACTCAGGATTTACATATCCCTTAACACGAATAAGCTCATTTTCCTTCTCCAGGTACTCAATAAAATGAGTTAATGATTTAGATGCCATAAATTATAAGTTAAGAGTAGGTTTGAAATATACAAAAAAAGGCTGATATCCCTTTCCTATAATTAATAGAATCGAGATCAGCCTATTGATTATACTTAATTGTTTCTACAAGAATTTAAAATCTTTCCCTAGATATTTTGCGGAATCTCCCAAGGCTTCTTCAATTCTTAATAATTGATTATACTTTGCAATTCTATCTGAACGAGAAGCAGAACCAGTTTTAATTAAGCCAGTATTTAAAGCAACAGCCAAATCAGCAATTGTTGTAT